>JBCCSO010000022.1:0-21049 GCA_039199965.1 Chloroflexota bacterium
AATTAATATTCGGACTAAACTTTGTTTCAAATCAGTATGCAGAAGCTGGTTTTACAGAGGTTCTCGCATCTGCCCCAAGGTTTCCGATTTTGTTTTTAGTCTTTTTCGCTCTCATTACGACTGCAAATGTCGAGTTGGCGGTCAGACCTGCTCTTGAAAAAGAAAATTTAATCCTTGCCATTAGAAATGGATTCATCATTGGAATTACCGCCTATGGAACTTTAGCAATGACAAATACATGGTCGTTTAGCAACTACCCTTTAACGATTATGTTTGCAATCATTTTTGAAGGTATTTTGTTCTCTACAGTTGCATCGGGATTAACTACCAAATTATTTCTACCAAAAACTTCCTAGCTTTGGGTCTCAGATTATTCTGCTTTAAATGCGGTTTTGATTTCATTTCCAGCAGTCCACCCCACAGCAATTTTTGGGGTTGAGCTGGCAAAGGCTAGATTTCCGGCCGCATCGACCACAATCATGCCGCTCATCGGATTGGGATAAATTTTGCGCACATAGGCTGTGGCTGCATCGGCCGCTTGCTGAGCCGTCATCCCCTCAGCCATTTTATCAGCCGCGTACTTGGCCAGCAGGAGCCGCATCACGTTTTCTCCATTCCCCGTGCAGCCGACCGCCCCAACCCCGTTAAGCGCAAATCCACCTGAACCTAATAGTGGCGCATCACCTACGCGTCCGGCCGGTTTAAACGGGGATCCGCTGGTAGACGTGGCGGCTGCCACGTTTCCATTTTGATCGATGGCGACCGCGCCAACGGTGTCATGCCCCAGTGGTTGGCTCTTCCCCCACTGCGGCTGCAAGACACTTTGGTCTCGCTCAACAAAAGCGCGCCAAGACTTTTCATCCACCAGTTCAATGTTGGGGATGAGCGGCATACCCAATTCACGAGCGAGCTCGTCTGCTCCGGCTCCTACAAACATGCAGTGGGCCGTTTCTTCCATTACCTTACGCGCCAGCGAAATTGGATATTTGACCCGCTCAACGGCCGCAACTGAGCCAAAGTCACGCGTTTTACCATCGACAATCAGCGCATCTAGTTGAGCGACTCCGTTTCGATTAGGCGGCACCCCCGTACCAGCTTCAAAAGTGGGAGCATCTTCCAAGTAGTTGACCGCTTTTTCGACCGCATCAAGTGCTCTGCCACCCGCCGCTAAAATCTCCCGGCCGATGCGGACCGACTTCTCTAAAAACGGCACCTTAAATTCGTCCTGCTCATCGGGCCAATCCCACGCGCCCCCGTGGACCATAATTCCATACTTTGTCATTTTCTTACTTCCTCCAGATCGATACGTTGTATAATGCCCCATTATCCAACAAAGGTTGGACGTCTGACACAAATTGACATGGAGCCAGCATCATGAGGTTTTTCAATATGCATGAAGTGCAAACCCCCGGACAGAAAATATCTCGCTACATTACCCCAAAATCAGTTCAAGAAACCCTCACCCACCTGAAAGGATTGGGCACCTCCGGCCGAATTGTGGCCGGAGGGACAGACATCCTGTTAGAGCTAGATCGGCATGCCCGGCCGGGCGTTGATACTTTGCTGGATGTGTCGCGCATTCCGGGGCTGGACCGTATTCATGAAGATGCAGACGGCGTGATCCACTTAGGGCCGATGGTGACGCACAATCAGGTGGTTGCCAGTGACCTGCTGGTAGAAAAAGCGCTGCCGCTGGCCCAAGCCTGCTGGGAAGTTGGCTCTCCACAGTTGCGCAACCGGGCCACCATTGCGGGGAACCTTGTAACGGCAAGCCCGGCCAATGACACAATTTCGGCCTTGTGGGCCTTGAATGCGACGATTACACTCAATTCTGTTGACGGCGGTGAGCGAACCGTGCCGCTGCGCCGGTTTTATACCGGTCCGCGCAAAACGATCATGCGGCCGGACGAGATGCTGACAAAAATCAGCTTTCCGGCCGTCCAGGAAAACCAGCGGAGTATTTACATCAAATTAGGCATTCGGCGGGCGCAGGCGATTTCAGTGGTGCATCTTGCCATGCTGCTCAGCTTTGCACAGGATGAGGAAACGATTACGGCGGCTGCCATCGCTCAAGGGAGCGTGGCTGCGACGATCATCAGCACACCCGATGCTGAAAACTACCTAGTGGGCAAAACGCTGACGGCCGAAGTTATTCAAGAAGCGGCACGGCTGGCTCAATCGACCCCAAGCCCGATTGATGACCTACGGGGCACGGCCGGATACCGAACAGAGCTGATTGGGGTGATGGTTTCACGCGGCCTGAAGGCACTGCGAGATAGTCAACAAGCTGCGATGTGGCCGGAAAATCCAACTTTGTTAGCCACAAATGCTGAAAAACCGGAACCAAGCTATCTGACACCTCTGATTGATGATGATTCTGAAATTGAAGCCACGATCAACGGCGAAGCTGTGTTTGCCCAAAACGCGGCCGGAAAAACCCTGCTTGACTGGCTGCGCGATGACGTAGGGCTAACCGGATCAAAAGAAGGATGTGCTGAAGGGGAGTGTGGGGCTTGCACCGTCTTTTTAGACGGCGATGCGGTGATGGGGTGTTTGGTCCCGGCTGGACGCGCACACGGGGCTGAAATTGTAACCGTTGAAGGATTAGCCCAAGCTGATGCAGCAGAACGCAGTTCGGCCGAAGGAACTTCGGCTAGGGCCGAACTTAGTTCGGCCTTGCACCCGCTACAGCAAGCATTCATTGACGAAGCGGCCGTGCAGTGCGGCTACTGCATTCCGGGTTTTATCATGTCGGGCGCCAAACTCTTAGAGGAACATCCGCATCCTACGGAAGCCCAAATCAAGCAGGGGTTTAGCGGAAACTTATGTCGCTGTACAGGTTACTATAAGATTATGCAGGCGGTGGAGGCGGCCGCAGAGGTTCTTGCTAATAGTGACGAAAAGTCAGGAGCGGGTTAATACATTCCCGTTGATGCGAGCTTGAATCTGACCCGCCAAAATAAATTCTTCTAGCCTTTCCATAATATCCATTTCAGACAGCAGTACGTCATCAATCCCCGCCCGTTTGAGGACCAAATCTAGCGGAACTTGGTCATACACATCAAAAGCATTGTTGACGATTCCCGGAATTTTGTCGACGGCATCTTCAACCATCGTAGCTGAAAAATCTGGTTTGTTCTCCCGTGCGTGGGTCATCAGATCCGCCATAATTTCCGCCCGGTCTTGGCTGATTGCCACGGAGTTCATGATCACAATTTTCCCATCCCCAAAGTTGATCTCAACCGCTGCTGGATGCTTTCTAAAAAACTTCCGGTGATAGTAAAGTACCTTTTTGTCCTCTGGACCGTGATCATCGAGGGCAAACAGCGCAAAGGTTGTGTTTTTGTCAGCCCGTAGCGTGTCCTGCAGGCCGCTTTTGCCCTTGGTTGGAAAATCTGGGGAGTATTGAATTTTCAGGCTTTGTGAGGTGACGGTCGTCTGAATTCTGAGACCTAAGTCGTTTAGCAATGGGATAGCTGAGGCGTGTGAGGCAGAGTCGCCCGCTAGCAGAATAAGGGCAGTGATTCCGTTTGAAATGCAGTTTTCGAAAATTTTGATTTGGGCTTTTGTTAAGTTTGGGTTGACAAAAAACAGGGTGTCAAACAGATGAATACGCTTGTGCTCGATATTTTTCAAAACGAATGGGCTCACCTCGATCGGCATGGTATTGAACATCTTTTCAATCGTTTTTTCGTTATAGTCTTGGGTGCAGATGGCTAGCTTGTACGGCCGATTTGATCGCATGTCTAGGTCCTATTTAAAATAATCCAGCGCAATGATACTTATCTTACACAATTATGTGAGGATTGAGCAGAGAAGTTCGGAAATAAAGACTAAAGATGAAGTAAATATTTTATTTTTTCTTCAGTCTTTAAAGATCAGCTTCTCGTTTGAAACAGCAATTTAATCATTTATAGACCGATATGGCCAAACAAAAGTTTAGAGTTAGTTCAAATCCTGAGTTGGAAGTCAGACAATCAATGGGCGGCTTGGTAGTGCGGGGCTCTTCGTCGCCCGAAATATCAGTTTCAAACGACGGCCGTCTAGACGCTTGGGAAACCAAAGATGGGTTGAGCATCTCCTCTGTCAGAAATCTAAAAGCATACACCCCGTTTGGCTCGTCGCTGGTAGCTGGGCAGGTTTCTGGCAAAGTTTCAGTTGAAGAGATTGGAACCGTGCAAATTGATCAAGCCATGGGATCCGCCAAATTCTCAAAAATCAAAAACACGGTTTCGATTGGGGGCGTCAGCGGAGATGTCGAAATCAAAGAGTCTGGTGCGGTCATGGCTCAGGCTATTCAGGGAGATTGTTCACTGAGGAAGGTGTTTGGCGAGGTTAGGATCGGAACGGTGGGTGACGACTTTAGCGCGCGTGAGTGCAGCGGCAAGGTCGAAATATCTGAGGTGCGCGGTGATGCGTATGTCAACAAAATGATGGGAGTTGTCAAACTTGATTCGGTCAGAGGAGATGCGATCCTGCAGGGACCGCTTCCGGCCGAAAAGCATCACATTATTGCCAATGGCGACGTGATCATTTACTGGCCATCTAACCGCAACGTGCAGTTCTTGATTAGCCATCGCGGCCGTTTGGTTAACGACATGCGGCTGCCAAACGAAACAAAGGTGCCCGGTGAATTCCAAGCCACCATCGGTGATGACTCTTGCCGCATTATCATTGAATCACAAGGGATAGTTTACTTGCGACCAGACCGAGATGAAAAAGGTAAATCAAAGAAGAAGAAAAAGAAAAAAGATGACTTTGATCTAGATCTCGAAGATTTACTTGATCCAGAAGAGCTGCTTGAAAAAATTGGTGATGGGCTCGAGTCGATGTTCATGCTCCAGAAAAATAAGAAGAAAAAAGGAAAAGGGCTGTTGAATAAGATTTTTGGCAAAACGATCCAAGCGATTGATGAGTGGGCGGCCGAAGATGAGCCATTTCCACAGCAGCAGGAAAAACAGCCGACCAAAGAGCAAACGGTCAGTGCGGAAGAAGAGCGGCGTATCGTCTTGAAAATGCTTGAGAATGGCTCCATCAGCGTAGATGAAGCGTCTGAGCGGCTCAAGCGACTGGGGTGATTCTGCAATCAACATCACGGCTCATTTAGCAAAAGTGTGCGGTTGAGTTCTACAGACTAGTCTGGCTTTCAAAACCAAGCTTGTCTTGTGAAGCTACTCTATAAACAAGCCCAAATCATTGTCCTTCGAGCCTTAAGCAATCGTTACCCCTTGACACGGTCAAGGGAGTACAATTGGGAGCAGGGCGATTTTAGAGAGTGACTTAAACCAAAAACAATCAAAATCGCCTCATAGCCAACCGATAGCAACTGTACTCTAAGGGTATTTTTCTAGGTTGGTCTTAAATCCACACAGCCTTTCAACATCTCTTTTATGTTCGATCTTCTCTTTCTCGGCACGTCGGCCGCTGCGCCGTCTGCTCATCGTGGCCTGTCGGCCCACATCATCAGCCATCGCCAATACCGCTTCTTGCTCGACTGTGGTGAGGGGACCCAGCGGCAGATTTTGCGCTCCGGTATGGGCTTCCGCCGGCTTGACAATATCTTGCTGACCCACGGCCATCTTGATCATATTATGGGACTAGGTGGATTGGTGTCTACGCTGGCTCGCTGGGAGATCATGGAAAAGTTTGACATTTACGGCAGTAAAGCGACCTTGGGTCGCGTGCATGATCTTGTATTTGGGGTAGCGCTGCGCGGAAATAAGACGGCCGCACAGGTCCGTTTACACAACCTAAAACCGGGCATGGTTGTTATTGAGGACGGCAAGTTTAAGCTGACCGCTTTTCCGGTGAAGCATCGCGGGCCGGGCTGTTTTGGCTTTCTGTTTGAGGAAAAGAGTCGTCGGCCGTTTCTCGAGAAGAAGGCAGAGGCGCTCAACGTCCCGTTTGGCCCTGAGCGGGCCCGCTTGGTGCGCGGCGAGTCGGTTACGCTGGCTGACGGCCGCACCATTCACCCAGATGATGTTTTGGGCGAAGAGATTCGGGGGACCAAATATGTACACATTGGGGATCTGGGTGAGACGAAGGGTCTTGAAGAGATTTGCGCTGGTGCAGATGCGCTTGTGCTAGAGGCGACTTACACAGAGGATGAAACGGATTTAGCCCGCAACTACGGCCATCTAACGGCCGGACACGCTGCCCGTTTTGCCAAAGAGGTGGGAGCAGGCACCCTGATTTTGACTCATATTTCAAGGCGGCATACCGGCCGACAGATTCGTGAAGAAGCCCAATCGATTTTCCGCAATACGTACGTAGCGCGTGACTTTGACCGCTTTGAGATCAGCCGTGATCAGGTAAAGCGGCTGCGGCCAGACGTAGACAAAGGTCTGTAGCACCCATGACCGGCTAAGGCTGGTGCCTGAACGTTTGCAGTTGGTGATTAACGCTGTACTTCGGGCGGTATGTTTCTTGAGCCAATTCCCAAGGAACTAGCATTTTGGTGGTTTTTGCTGTGGTCTCTAGCACGTGCAGCTCACCATCTTTAACCAAAGTGAGCCAAGCATGATTGATTGACCGCTTGCGGCTGAACGAGCCTAAACCGGAAGGGTTCTGCAATCCAACAACAAATTCGGCCGGGATATTTAGACTCTTTAGTTTTGCCCACGCCCACAGCGCGTGGTCCTCGCAGTCTCCACGTTTCATTTCCTCAAATTGACTGGGCTTGAGCCAGTGATCATCTTTGTCAAACTGCATCTGATCCCTGACATACTCACAAGACTGCAGCCACGCCTGAATGTCTGACAATGACTGTACACGGACGGCCGAATGGTCTTCTAAGTAGCTTTCCCATGGATAAATTGAACCTTTGCCAAATTGAGTCGGTTGAATCACATCTTCCGTTTTCCATTCAAACAGCAAAATACCTGGTTGATGCCGCAGAGCCTCCGGAAGCATCCACCATTCTGGAAAGTCTTTTCCCCTCATAATTTTGATTTGTTTCTGATTCTGCAGATCAAAAACAAACTGCTGGTCATAAAATGTGGTGGTGGTTCCACGACTGCTAAATTCGGTCACGACTACTTCAAGGCGGGTCTCAACGATGTCAGCGATCATCATCTGTTTTCGGCGAAAACCATAGATCAGGTTTATCTCACCTTCGAATAAATCAACCCGCCACGGCCTAGAAAACCATGTGTACACTGTGCTGATAGTGACAGAGACAAAAGCCAAAGCTGCGGCCGTTGAAAGGACGATGGCTAAACTTGAATCATCTTTATCATCGAAAAGCCAGAAGAATAGGATGAAGAGGCCAAAAACGATCAGGATGACAATATTGTATTGAGCTGTGACTTCTGAGCGTCTGGGCCCTAGCCAGATAGAGCGCGCAGTTTCGGGATGTATTTTGTCGTACAGCTGTCTGAGAATCATGAACTTGTATGGACCAGCTTCTTGCATTTGGTGTGCTCAAGCCAGTAGTCTCATCGGGATAAACGCGTCACTAGAGCCATTAAACCCAGTATAAACGCAGATCATGAGGCAAGGACCCGAAAATCATTGGCATAGTTCCAATGCTGGCGAATTTGCTCCCAATCGGCCGGAACATAGGTCGGGTCCCACGCCTCTGTTGTGGCATTTAGCGGCAAGTTGACCTGCTGTGTGAAAACAATCACCCCAAAAATATAGATCAGCATGGCGGCCGCAATCATCCAAAAAGATAGCTTGCTCCAGCGTTGACCGTGCTGCACAACAAAGCTGTTTTTCGCCAGCGCCCAAGCGCATGCGCCCCAGTACGGTGTCGGCGAACTTCTCAAAGACTGTGCATTTGAGATCAGACATCAGTTAAAGTCGTTTTTCCACTGGTTGAGCTGGTCACGGGTCACACCCGCGCCGCCGCATACAACCACAGCGATGGTTTGCTTTTCTTGCAGAAAATCGCAGCCCGCATACACGGCCGCCAAAGCGGCTCCACAGGCGGGCTCAACCAATATCCGATGATCGTCCAAGAATCGGCCGCAGGCATCTACCGCCTCTTTGTCAGACACAGTAAGGGTATAGACTCGACCGCTTTGTACCAGTTCAAACGCCTTCTCTGCAACTCTTTTGGCTCCCAATGTTGTCGCAATCGTGTCGATTTTCTCTAGGGTGATGTGTTCGCCTGCCACGCGTGAACCGTGTAGCGATGCAGCACCGTGTGTTTCTAACGCTAGAACCGGAACATCCCTCCAGCCAACTTGATTGAGCCCTAGAACAACCCCGATCAGCAAGCCCCCTCCGCCTACTGACAAAACAATGGCATCCGGTTTGATACCAGTTTGGGCCATTTCATGAATCATGCTTGCATGGCCGTCCCAGATGGTAGGGATGTCAAAAGGATGGAGTAGAGCAGCTCCGTCAACCGCTATTTCTGTAGCAAGTGCGTGTGCTTCTTGCCAGCTTTCGCCATGGACAATAACTTTTGCCCCTTCAAGCGCAATGAGCTCTTTCGGCCGCTCTTTGGTTGATTCTGGTACAACGACCGTGACCGGCACCCCTGACCTGCGACCGGCCCAAGCCACCGCTAAGCCCGCATTCCCACCTGATGATGAGACAAATGAGGTGTAACCATCGGCCAAAAACTGCTGGCAGGCGGCCGCCATCCCTCTGGCTTTGAATGATCCGCAGGGCTGAAGCGCATCTAACTTTAGCCAGATATCACCATTTAAATTGTCGCCCATCATGTGAGACTGAACAAAAGGGGTTTCTATGTGCAATTGAGTCATGGCTCATTTCTATCCCACCTCAAAAAGAAAGACCACCCACACCGAATAATTGCGCATGACAACTTTTTTTTGGACGGGTCAACAACACACCACTCACCACCGACTGCCGACCACGCCATGACCTAAACATGACCCAACTATGACTTTCGAGACTTCAAGTGTGACCCGGCAACTGGGTATCATTTGATTATCAATTAAATAAACAAGCGCTGAGGCAAAATGCTCCAGCTTTTTGAAATAACCAAAGGTAGTGTGAGGTAAAAATGAACAAAAATAATTCAGTGTTTTCAGGTTTGGGTTTAATCGGTTTGGGTGTGATTTTCTTGGTATCCCAATATGTTGAGTTTGACGGCCGGTTTTTCCTTTCACTGCTAGGATTAGGATTTATTGGATGGGCGCTGCTCACTCGCAAACAAGGTTTGTTAATTCCTGGCGGTATCTTGTCAGGCATTGGTTTGGGGATTGTTTTGTCAGAATCAGCGTTTGCTGTGCGTTTTGAGGGTGACATGGAAGGCTCTTTGTTCTTCTTAGGATTTGCGGCCGGTTGGGCTTCAATTATTGTGTTGACCAAGCTGTTTTTTAATGAATTTCAGTGGTGGCCCCTAATCCCCGGTGGGATCATGGCATTGATCGGCATAGGCATCATGACAGACGGAGTTTTGCTTGACATCATTGGCTCTGTAGGTCAGTGGTGGCCCGTTATCTTGATCGTGATCGGACTATCAGCCATCTGGAAACAGTTCAAGAACGATGACGATGACAATTACGAAAAACAGCCAGAGGGATGGCAAGCTGGCTAATCAGCTAGTAAAGAAAGTAACAAAAAAGGCCCCGCTGATTCGATCAGCGGGGCCTTTTGGTTTTTAGTTCGCTCAAATTACGACATGTGAGGGCCTCAAAGTCCTACGACATGTGAGGGCCTCAAAGTCCTACGACATGTGAGGGAGGACCTCTGCCATAATTTGGTCTTTAGGCCGTACGCCAACAATGCGAGCCACAACCTCACCACCTTTGAATACCATCAAAGTTGGAATGCTGCGGATGCCGTAGCGGCCGGGAACGGTTGGGTTTGAATCGATATCCATTTTGCCCACAACTAGACCGTCATTTTCTTGAGCAATTTCAGTGACCGTAGGAGCAACCATACGGCAGGGACCACACCATTCAGCCCAGAAATCTACCAAAACTGGTTTGTCTGAGTTCAAAACATCATTTTCGAATGAGCCGTCAGTAATCTTAATTGGTTGTGACACGTTTTTTCTCCTGTCAGAAAGGCTTTCCGCCTTGAAAATTTAATTTGGTTAATGTGTGAAAAGGTGCTGTGATACTAGCCTTAACACTTGAACAGACGAACAGTTCGGCCGTTTTCTTACCACCTTTCAAAGTGTAAGTAATCTAGGTCGACTGTCAAGAGCTTTCAAAGGGAGTTTTTGCAACACCAATTATTCGCAACGGTCGGCCATTGATTTGCACAAGACCTGTTGTTCATACCCTTTGTGAGCACCTCAAAAATAATATTCTAAGATTTTGAAACCTCGCGCTCAGTAAAAGTCCCGTAAGACCAATCAAATATTAATTTTGAGACGGCTAGAATGCATCCGAAATTCGGACACACCGTTACAAAAATATGTCACACGAAAAAGATACACATAATCAAAATCAAGTTCTAGAGACCCAAGACACTGTACCATCTCGCTTCCGTGTTTTTATGTTTGCTTTGGTTGGTTATTTAGTGGTGGCGTGTGTGGGGTGGATTTTCTTTTACGGTTTTAGCGGTGATGGGCAGGCAGTCGTCACTCCCGTACCAGATAGCCCTATTAACGCCAATTTTCCCCCTTCCGCTTATATCATTGAGGAATTTAGTGAAAATTTGATTCAAGAACAGGTTGATTTGGCAAACATTCAGGGGGCGCGCGATCTGGTTGAATTTGCAGCGATTTTGGGAACTTACCCTCAACTGGATGTCATTTTTATCGATGCAAATGTCCTGGATAATCCAGAAGTGGTTGAAAAGCTAAAGCAACAGTTTGACAGTGGAAAGGTGATTGTGGGTCTGCGGACCGCTCACTCTGTTATGGCAGACGTTGTGGGGCAAGAGCCTACGCTGCCTGATATTGAACTCAGCGATCAAGTGAACTCAAATATCTGGATCAGCGCTTGGTATCTCGATGACAACGGGAACCCGGCCGAAATTTCTACTACTTACGACCAGTTCTCAAATATGCTGTCAGACGTTCATGGGGCAACAGGGGAAAACTAGCGCTTAGACAAACCGGCAATGTGGCAAATGCATTGTGAATGGCAACAGTGTCCTGCCGAAATTGGAATTTACATAAAATTCTCACCAAATAACAGTCCGTGTGATAACAACTTGCTATGCTTGTGCGACTCGTTTCAAACAGAGTTGCATGTAGACTCCTTCTGGTTAGCCCTTTTGTCGTGATAATCGGCTTGTGAAATGAGAAGTAGTTTACTGTTTTGACGCTTACCGTTTGTTAGAACACTGGCCGATGATTCAATTGGGGTTCAAAAAAATACTCAAGTTTATGCTCTGGGGAGCAATCTTAGTTGGGGCTACCGGTTGCCAGCCTGCGGTTGTAGAGACTGGGCTTGTTGTGCAAGCGCTACCCACTTCGGCCGCTATTGCCCTTGTTCCAACTGAGCTACCACCTGTTCCGCCAACTTGGACACCCGCACCTAGCCTAACGGTGGTACAGTCTGAGATGCAACTGGGCGCAACCCCAACTCTGGGCGGGGCAACGGCAACACCTTTACCCATCCCCACCAATACCCCAACCGCCAGCGTGACCCCCACACCCACAGAGACACCTGTTCCTACCCAGACATCTGCGTGGGATTGGGAGTTTGACACTGAAAACTTACGGCCGTGGGTGACCTATCCGCTAGATGAACCGCTTCCGGTGTTGGCCTATCCTCGGCCGCCAAATGACAATGGATGGGGGATGCACTGGATTCCTACAGTTAGTCAGGAAACGTGGGCTGTTGACCGGTTTGTGGGTGAAATGCAGAAAATGCATATCAAGTGGGTGGTCTTTCTAAACGAAAGTCGTGATTTGAAAGGAAACGAATATTTAGTTGAAAAACTGGTTGAGGCGGAAATTATGCCCGTGATGCGCGTTTACCGTGACAGTGTTTTACCGTATGATGGGGATATTGGCCGCTTAGTGGCTCACTACCGGCCGCGTGGTGTCTATTACTACCAGCTCTACAACGAGCCAAACATCAACATCGAGAACAATCAAGGATTTGCTAACCCCAATCACTATGCAGAAAACTGGGCCCGTGAAGCCCGAAAAGTGGTAAACAACGGCGGATTACCCGGCATCGGTGCGCTGAGCCCCGGCGGAGAGTATGATCACATTGAATTTACGGAACGAATGTTGCGAGCGGTTGAATTTAATGGAGATGGTGATCTACTTAATCGCACGTGGATATCGCTGCACAATTACCATGGGGTGCGCGCCAAGGATGATTTAGGTGGATTCTTGATGTTTCGGGAATACAATCGGGTTACCCGTGCGACGATCGGCCGATCTCTGCCCATTATCGGCACGGAAGGGGGGTCTTACAGCGATAGCCCCGATTTAGTAATTGACTTAGCTAGCTGGCAATATGGATTCATGAAAGAGTCCAAAGAAACAGACCCTTACTTTTTTGCTTTTTCGTGGTGGCTGATTGCTAATCGGGCCGGAGGCGGATTTGACAACACGTGGGAATGGCAAGCTCTTATCCAACCGGGATATACACACCCTGTGGTGACAGAATACTTCTATAAAAATAGTGAGTAATTTCTGATTATCTACAATGTGACCAGTTAACTATTGCCTATGGTTTGGAAATTATTAAAGCAAACGAAAAAGCCGTCCCCCTCGGACGGCTTTTTCTTTGCATAGGTAATGGTAATGGAACTTTTTGTGAATATCTTCCCATAAGGTTCTGATCTGCCAGACCTTGGGCGCACCAGCCCAGTTAATACTTATTGGAACCTATTCACAAACTGTGATTTAAGTTGACCGTATCGATAAATATCCTCCGGGAAGCAGGATAACATCCAGCTACCAGCGCAAATTAGGGAAGTTATGTCAGTGGCTAAAATTGCTCTAGCCCTGTTGAACTGGATCGAAAATTATTTGATTTGTCCAACCAGAATTTTTTAATGTAGTTATATTAGCAGGTTAATCCGAAACGTTTTGAATCACAATCCTTTTTTGGTCACGCAGTACCAACGTCATGTTTTGAAAGGTCAATTGCCTCTAGAAGCTACCCCATGCTAAAATTCTAGGCCTGCAGACAACTCATAGTTGTATCTATTTCCAATAAAAACAGTCACTTAAGGGTTTACCCAGCCGAAAGCAACTTTCCGCTAGGTGAACCCTTAATTTTTCTACGCCTTGGTTGAGGTGAACCATCAACTACAAAAACAAAACAGGACAGGTTTAGGCAGATGTTGAAAACACATGATTGCGGCATTTTACGCAAAGAGCACATTGGACAAATCGTCACGCTGGCCGGTTGGGTTAACCGCCGACGTGACATGGGGGGCGTAATTTTCATCGACCTGCGCGACTCAACCGGTATCGCACAGGTAGTTATTGACAGCGGTAAAAATGACGTCGATTTTCCCACGGCTGAGAAAGTGCGTAATGAATACGTACTTCAAGTGACCGGTCAAATTGATCCACGTATGGAAGGCATGGAAAATCCCAATCTGGCTACGGGTGACGTGGAACTGACCGTAACTGAAATTGCCATCCTCAATCCATCAAAAGCGGTCCCAATTCAAGTTGATAAAGATGCCAATGAAGATGAGAGCTTGCGTCTAAAATATCGCTATTTGGACCTGCGCCGCGAGCGTATGCAGCGCAATCTGCGTATCCGCCATGCTGCCATCAAATATATTCGGGACTTCTTAGACAAGAAAAACTTTATTGAGGTCGAAACCCCGATTCTTTTCAAAAGTACGCCGGAAGGGGCGAGAGACTACCTGGTTCCTAGCCGTGTTCATCCTGGAAAATTTTATGCGCTACCGCAAAGCCCGCAGCAACTAAAGCAGCTGTTGATGGTGGCAGGCTACGAAAAATATTTTCAAATTGCGCGCTGTTTTCGTGATGAGGATCAGCGTGCAGACCGCCAGCCAGAGTTTACCCAGATGGACTTGGAGATGAGCTTTGCAGAGCGTGATGATATCCTAGATTTAATTGAAGAAATGACTGTAGGGATGGTTGAACATACTTCAGTTATCCCACTGGCTTCAAAGGAGTTCCCGCGTATTAGTTATCGTGATGCAATGGAGCGCTTTGGCTCTGACCGGCCGGATATTCGCTTTGGAATGGAGCTTGTTGATTTGTCAGACATTATGGCCGATAGCGCATTCAAAGTGTTTGCCAGCAATGTGCGCGATGGGAAGCCGGTAAAAGCGATCTGTGCCAAAGGGTGCGGCCACTACAGCCGGAAAGATATGTCAGACCTTGAGGACTTTGCCAAAAAGCACGGGGCCAAGGGATTGGCCTACCTTGCCATTGACCCACAAACTGAACAGGTCAAAGGGCCGATTGCTAAATTCTTCACCACAGAGCAGTTAGACGCCATTATGGAGCGGATGGACGCTGAAGTGGGCGACCTCATCATGCTTTCTAGCGATGATAAATTAATCGTTTACAGCGTGCTGGGTGAGCTTCGTTTGGAAATGGGCCGTCGCCTAGGCCTAACCAAAAACGATGGCCTGCACTTCTGCTGGGTGATCGACTTCCCGCTATTTGAAGAAGAAAAAGATGGAGATCACTATGCTCCTAGCCATCACATGTTTACTTCGCCCCAGCGGGCACATATTCCGCTGTTGGACAGTAACCCACACGCAGTGTTAAGTGAGCAATATGACCTTGTGTGTAACGGTTATGAGGTTTCAGGTGGGAGTATTCGTATTCACGAACGGCCGCTACAGCGCAAAATCATGGAGCTGATCGGTTTTTCTATTGAGGAAGCTCAAGATCAATTTGGGCATATGCTCGAAGCTTTCGAATACGGCGCACCACCTCATGGCGGTATCGCTCAAGGCTTGGACAGACTCGTAGCGCTTATGGCGGGCGAGCCTAATATCCGTGAAGTAATGGCATTCCCGAAAAATCAGAATGCAACTGACCTGATGGCAGATGCTCCATCATTTGTGGCGCAACATCAGCTGGATGATTTGAATATTGCCCACGCGGGCGCCGCGATTGACGCAGTTAATGGAAACGATTGATCCGTTAGCCTTATATTCCAGTAGGTCAGTAGGTCAGGTAGAACTGGGACACTGACCTACTGACTGCCTGAGTCACTAACCGGCCGCCCTGCTGCCAAACTGCTCTGCAAAAGCTCTGCATAACGCCGCCCCGTAAAATACAATTAGCCCAATCATATACACCCAAGCCAGCAGAACAACGAGTGACCCGGCCGCGCCGTAGACTGCGCTCGTGCTGGAAAACTGCAGATACAGGTTAATCAAACTGCGGCTGCCTAAGACCAGCATTCCCGTGATGAATGAGGGAATCATGACGTCCCACCACGTCATTTTAGTTCTAGGGAGCCCCCGGTTGATTGCCATAAAAATGAGAGGAACCAGCAAAAAGGTGATGCTACGTTCTAGCAAATACAGGTCGCCAGAAATAGCCGGTATGAGATCAGTTGTCCACTCGCTAACGATGCTGATCACGGTGCTAATTAAGATTGATACCAGCAAAAGCAATCCCACAGACAAAACCATCGATACCCCAATCAATCTTTGCTGTAACGAGTACCAAAACCCGCTCCGATCATCATAAGGAACACCCCAAATGATGTTGAATGTGTCTGACACCATTGTAAAAACGCCAGAGGCACCGAAGAATAAAACCCCAAAACTGAGTGCACTGGCCACAAATCCTGTCTCTGGCTGACTTGTATTGGTGATTAGCTCTTCTACAGTGTTTGCCACTTCTTGAGAAGTAAATTCTGCAATTTGATTTAGTAGCTCCCCCTCGACTAGGGTATCTCCGTAAACTCGGCCAGCAATCGCAACTGCCAAGACCAGAATGGGGGAGAGAGACAGCATGGAATAATAGGTAAGCGCGGCCGCCATCATAGAGGCCTTGGCTTCCCCCCAAATTTCAAATGAATTAACGAAGACGGCGTAAATTTTTACAAGCATAAAAAAAAGTAGTCACAGTGATGATGGAAAGTTTACCGTGGTTAAAAAATAGATGCTTCTTACAATCCCATTACACCGAAAGTCCTGTACAGAACTTGTAAACCTGTGTAAGGAGGTGTTTACCAAAAAAATACAGGAACAATACATTCTCCCGTTTTCAAATTGTTTTTCTTACAAAAAGATGCGAATTCATGGTATTTCACCGCCAATTGGCTATAATTTTGCTTCCCCTTCGTGGGCGCTTAGCTCAGTTGGTTAGAGCGCTTCGTTTACACCGAAGAGGCCGGGGGTTCGAGTCCCTCAGCGCCCACCACCATTATCAATGTGAGAGCTTACAGCCTTGTGCCACCATTATTCGATAGTTATAATTTTTAAATCTAAGCGTCGCCAGCTTGGCGACTTGTTTTCTGCCCCTTATTACAAACCTATCAGTTGTGGGGTTCGAGAAAATGCATCAGATCTAGGAGTAAATCTTAAATGGCTGCAACAGAACCAAATGTCCCGGGCATTTCCCGCAGAGAATTTTTGTATTACATATGGACAGCTTCAATTGCGCTTTATTTAGCAGAGTTTGCTGGGCTCATGCTGTGGTTTTCAATTCCAATCATTCGTGAGGGTGAATTCGGTGGTGTTTTCAATGTGACAGACCCAACCGTTCTACCGAACGTCAATGAACCGCCAGTTGACTTTGCAGAGGGTCGTTTCTGGCTGGTCAATTTGGACACAGCAACCGATGTTGGTATCGAGAGAATGTACTTGGCTTCAGACGAAACCCAAAATATTGTGGGTCTTGCGGCAATTTACAAAGTTTGTACTCACTTGGGATGTATTTACAAGTGGAATGAAGCATCAAATCGCTTTGAGTGCCCTTGCCATGGGTCGAAGTACCGGTTGGACGGCCGCCGTATTCAGTCACCAGCACCACGTTCACTAGACCGTTTTGATATGACAGTAACTTTTGCCGATGGGACAACTGCTTCGTCCGAAACGGATGAGTTTGGTCAAGCAACACCAATCAATGTAGAAGGCAAAAGCGTTGTCAGTGTTGCGGTTGATACTGGGTCTACCAAGAAGGGTGCGATCCAAGTTTTGCTACAAGATTTGGCATTTTAAAGGTTTATTCTAGCTGACAGTGCCCATCGATTGTCGGTTCTATATTTTTTAGGATAATGTTCTGGTCAGGCTTTCTAGTTTGGAGGCCACTTTTATCAGTAAGAAATACCTATAGGCTAACTGGAAAGGAGTTCATTTATGACAACACTATTTGATGAAATCCGCGAGATAGGGTTGAAACAAGCGATGATCGCTAAGGCTGATGACGTTGTAGAACGTATGACGGCCGGTATGAATATCAATGATATTCGCGCGATGCTTCGCGGTGACGAGCCTCGTCGCCCAAACCCAAGGTTACGTCCACATAGTGACAGCTTCTGGCTTCACATTCGCCCGAGCTTTTACCATGCGGAGGTAACCCACATTTACCCAACCTTCCGACTTGGATGGTTGTCTACCTTCATGTTTATCTGGGAGACCGTCACCGGTATCTTCCTGATGATTTTTTATACACCATCACCTGACGTGGCGTATGAAAACATGTGGGAAATCATGAGCAACGTGCCCTTGGGCCAACTCATGCGTGACATGCATCGTCTTGGTGCCGAGGTGATGGTTCTTGTTGTTGCGCTACACATGTTACGAACGTACATCACTGGTAGTTACAAGAAGCCGCGTCAGTTCACTTGGCTGACCGGTATGCTGTTACTGGTGTTCACCCTTGTGCTTAGCTTTTCAGGCTATCTACTGCCATGGGACCAGTTGGCATACTGGGCCGTAACGGTTGCAGTATCAGCGGCCGAATCGCATCCTGGACCTGCGTTCATCGGTAAAAACGTGAATTTATTGTTGCGTGGTGCACCGGTCATTGGTGCCGGCGGTTTGTTGCGCTTCTACTTACTGCACGTTTTGTTGCTCCCACTGTTAACGGGTATTTTCATCTTCGTTCATTACTACAAGGTCGTTTTGCACGGTCATTCACTACCACCCGGCCGTGAGGCGATCGGTGAAGACACTGCAAAACGTGTGCCCAAAGATGAGCGCGTTTACTTTTTACCAGACATTATGACCAGTGAGGTAATGTGGACTGCTCTAACGACCCTTGGTTTGGTTGGTGGTGCTGTCTTCTTCTACCATGCGGTTATCGAGTCCCATGCGAACTCTCTAATCACACCGCTTCACGTTGTGGCACCATGGTATTTGTCATGGTCACAGGGCTGGTTGAAATGGATCTTCCCGAATCCGCTCAGTGGTTTCGGTATTGGACCAGATGAGTTTGACTCCAAAAAGGTTGTAGCATTCGGTATTATTCCGGTCTTAGCCGTGTTCTTCTTTATCTGGCCATATCTCGAAGTCGGTCGCAGTCGTCGGTACGCTGATCGTCGTGCTGGCTTGAGCCTGAGCATGGCCTTTATAACTTTCATGCTGATGTCAAACTGGCAGGGTTCTCCAGAATTCCTCGTGCAGGCAACTTCTGAGCTTGAGGTAACGCAGCGCATCATGCCACAGGAAGGACACAGCATTTTGCTTGAAGTGCCATATGATGAGTGGCAGGTGGGCACCTATGTTGCTGACGAAGCTACTATCGAAGCGATGGTTAGACAAGGCAATACGCACATCGCTCATGCTCTTGAAGAGTACATTGCTGCTTTGGAAGACTGGAGCTGTACGAAGTCAGGCGCATCAGGCTTAGAACCGTGTGAAGGATATATGACAGACAAGGGCGAAAGGTACACGAATGGAACGAAAAGCGAAGTTCTTGTAGACCCCTATGCGGCCGTTGTTGTGAAGCAAGTACAGTCAAATGTACGCACAATTACAGTGGAAATTATCGTCGATGACGAACAGGATCCACGTGATTTCTATTATACAAAGTACCGTCATGAAGAAGCGGCTTACGAGATTTATTAATCTGTAAAGGCTACAAAGCTTCGAATCTAAAGGAACGGTTATAACATGCAAGTAAAACTCGTTATCACTACACTCGCATTTATGCTGACGATGATTATTTTTGGGTATGCGGCTCTGCGTGAGCCAGCCCGGATGGAAACGTTTGCAAATGCGTTTGAAGCCCGCAAAATTGAATTTGGCGGCGATATTTACCACAATAACTGTGAATCTTGTCACGGTGTAAACGGTAAAGCAGAAGAATGTTATGATGCTGAAGGGGAACTGGCCGCTTGTGCTGGTCGCTCATTGGCAAATCGTGAGTTACTCTGTGGTGATCGCTCGGCCCGCATGGATGCGATGGGTTGGGCGGGTACTAAGGAAGGGTTTATTGCTGGTACGATTCACGTTGGGCGTGCGGCTCAAGGTATGCCCACATGGGGTGTAGACTTTGGCGGCCCGCTCGAATCTTATCAGGTTGATTATGTGACTCAGTATGTTTTGAATTTTGAAGGTGATCTGGATTGTTCAACACCTGTAGAGATTCCTGAGTGGCCGGAAAATGTGGCGGAGTTGCCAGAGGGTGACGCGGCCGCTGGAGCTGAGAAGTATGAAATTACATACGGCTGCTCTGCCTGTCACGGCGACCCGTTGGTTGAAGGCTCAAACGCAGTTGGCCCATGGGCTGGTAATTTTGGTGATCTGGATGAAGTGCGTGTTGCAGGCTACACCGCTGCAGACTATGCGTATGAGTCAATTTTATTGCCAAATGCGTACATTTCACCTGAGTGTCCGACTGGACCATGTGCTTCTCCGAGTGGTATGCCAGACAATTTCGGTCTGCGCATGACCTTCCAAGATATGGCTGACGTTATGGCATATTTGGAACTAGACGCTTCTGCAACAAATGGTGTGGAAGTTGTCTACCCGCCTGAAAACTAATTAGGCGAACTAGTTAGATTTTGAAGGGCCCCATCTTGGAAAAGGTGGGGCCTTTTTGTGTTAAGGGAGAGAGACGGTGAGAAGATCAAAAAACTCCTTCGTATTAGCGTCAGCATTTGGCTTGATTGTGATTGGCTACATTTTTTTTGCTATGAATACTGACCGAATCTTAGTTTCGAAAAAGGCTCGTCTTGAAAATCAGATTCAGCAGGGAAGTGGAATTTATCAGGAGAACTGTTCTGATTGTCATGGAATTAATGGCAAATCTGAGCAGTGTTTTGATCAGCTAGGCCAACCTATTGCCTGCCAAGGGGCTGTACTGAAGCGTTGGGAGTTGTTTTGTGGTGAGAAGAGCTTGAGGATGGATGAATTAGCATGGAGGGGAAGCTTCGAGAACTTCATTTACTCATCAATTGCGAATGGGCGCTATCAAACCAATTTGCACGCGTACGGTAAAGAACTTGGAGGAGAATTATCTATAAATGAGATAGAGCAGATAACTGCGTACTTGCTTGGTTTTAAGCCACAGGTGAAGGAACAGGTAAGGTACATTAGCTTGCCTTTGAGAGATAATGTACCAAGTCGATTTTATTGGCCCGCTAGCATTTCGGAATTGCCTCTGGGTAATGCTGAGTTTGGCAAGGAAAAATATGAGATAACTTATGGGTGTTATGCCTGCCATGGTGATCCTCAAGTTACAGGCAGTAATGTAGTTGGACCTTGGGCTGGAAATTTTAAAAATGTAAGACTGAAAAGAGGAAATATTGAGTACACGGCCGCAGATTATTTTTACGAGTCTGTGCTGTTACCCAGTAAGTTTATCGCGCCTAAATGCCCAACAGGTGATTGCTCCGGCCCACCGAGTGGTATGCCTGATAATTTTGGATTACGCATGACTCATCAAGACCTTGCAGATGTTATGGCATATCTAGAAATAGACCATAGCGAAACTTTCAATGTGCAAGTGGTATATCCCCCAGCAACTGAGGGATATGAAAATTTTCCAGAAGAGTACGATCAGTATATTAGGGGGTGTTAGTTGTATCTGGAATAGGCCTATCTAGAGAATTTAATTAGGATTTGCCGGTATATGATGATTATGGGGGCCAAGAGAAGTGCTACGGCCGCAAACGCCCAGCAAAGGGGACCAACAGAGACAATGAATCCCATAAGCGGGCCGCTTGCCATTTGCCCAATCGCATCGGCCTGACCCCACATCGACAGCACTGTGGCGCGTACATCTTGCCGAATATGGCGATTGAGT
>JBCCSO010000023.1:0-20847 GCA_039199965.1 Chloroflexota bacterium
AGGTGGTGTTCCCGGCCAAGGTACAATCAGATTAACAGATACAGACGATGATGTTTGGTATTCTGGCGAAGGTGATGTTGATGTAAACGGCTTTTCTGTTACAGAAGGGCAACCTCCACAACCTCGTTTGGAAAATGTTCAAGGGGGCCAAGAAGATGACTTTTCCATTTTGCGCCGCAGCTACGCGTTTAACATTCACTTCGGTACAGATGCCCCTTATGTTGGTCCTCCAGCTACCCCAACCCCATCTCCCACGCCGGTAGCAGCATATCAAATTAAAAATGGATCATTTGAAGCAGATAGTGCTGGTAATGACAAAACGTCACTAACAAATTGGGAAGTTGTTGAAGGTGACGTTGATATTACAGATCAACTCTCAACCGAAGGTGATCAATCGCTCGATTTGAATGCGGCTACAATCTCTCAAACCGTTTCAGGGCTAGACATCGGCACAACATATATCCTACGGATTGACTATCAAGGTAACCGTGAGCAATCTGGAACAGGAACCATGGCTGACGCTGAAGTACGCATTGACGGCGAATCACGCAGCATGTGGTGGCGGAAGGACATCCCAGATAATGTTCCTGAAGGTATTCATTCTGTTAATGCTCAAGCAGACTGGACTTTGTGCAACGGATTTGTCTTTGAACCATCATCGACTATGGCAGTTATCGAAATCGACTCGCTTGAAATTGGCCAAGCAGACGGTTTGCGTATTGACAATGTCCGTATCGAAGAATATGCAGGCATTGACACAACTGAATTTACCCATGATGTAAATAGTCTTGACATGTTAGAAGATGGCTGGCTTCAGCTTGCGTCAGGCGATTTTGAGTTCCGCAACAGCCAAGGAGACAATGAATTACCACCAAATCAGTCTGACCCACAAAACTCCGGGTCTGATACCAATCCGCATCTTTGTGGCATCGGCACTGAAACAAGCGGTTTAGACAATTGGTTTGTTCCACGTGAAACCATTGACATGGTGGAAGGGTTTGCACTGCCACCCGGCTCAATATCAGGCAACTGGGTTGCGGATCTCGGTGGTGAAGGGCCAGGGGCTTTGGTTCAGATCATTTCTGGACTAGAAGCAAATGCAACGCACTATCTACGCTTCTATGCGGCGCGTCATCCTCTGTATGGAAATGACGATATGACCAGTGAGCTTTGGATTAACAATCAGCTCGTTAAAGAAATTGTGCGTACGGCCGACCAAAAAGCGGACGAAAGCAAAAACTTCATTCTAGAAATTGTTGAAGTCACGTCTGACGCCGAAGGTAAAGTACAAATTGAGCTGTTCTCAACCAATGATGACAATGCTGGCAACGTCGTTTATGACAATTTCAGCATCATTGCACAAGACAATCTTCCTAGCATCATTACGCCACAAGGTAACCTTCTAATCAACAATGTTGGTGATGAAGTAGAAGTACCATTGCCAGCTAGCGACGCGATCAGCGAAACCATTACGTATGCAGCTCAGGGCTTACCACCGGGCGTCACTATTTCAGAAACAACTGGGACCATATCAGGAATCTTGACCACAGCAGACACCTATACAGTAACTGTGTCAATTTCTGCGGAAAATAGTGCGACCTTCCCCGGTGCATCTGCAACCTTCAATTGGATTGTCAATACAATTCCTGAAATTGATCCGATTGATGATCAGTCAAATAATGAAGGTGAGTTAGTTAACTTAGCTATTTCAGCAATGGATGCAGACGGGGATGATCTTACATACTCCGTTTCAGAATTACCGTCTGGACTCGGGTTCGACAGCGGCTCTAATGCCATTGTGGGAACCATTACTGCACCCGGTGGTCCATATTCCATAACCGTCTCAGTAGATGACGACAATGGAGGTGTCGCTTCAACAAGCTTCACTTGGACAGTAAACGGCAATCCTGACATTACTGCACCAAGTGATCAGGCAGGTGGTGTGGGTGACGATGTCAGCCTCATGATCGTTGCATCTGATCCTGAAAGTGCAGCACTAACATTCAGCGCAACCGGTTTGCCAGATGGTCTAACCATCGATGAGAACAGTGGTGAAATCAGTGGCACTTTGGCTGCTACTGGTGAATTCGCAGTAACGATTACAGCAAATGACGGCACCGGTGGTGTTGAGTCAATTGAGTTCAATTGGACAGTTACCCAAAACTCACCACCTGTCTTTGGTTCAAATCCGGGAACACAGGTTGCTCAAGCTGGGGACACCATTAACCTGTCAGTTACCGCAACAGACGCCGATAGCGACACATTGACCTACGCGGCCGATATGCTGCCAGCAGGCCTGACCATCGATTCAGCAACTGGTCTAATCTCTGGAACTCTTACCGAAGGTGGGCAAACCGCAACTACCGTTACTGTCACAGATGGAAATGGTGGAAGTGACACAATCACCATCAACTGGGACATCGC
This sequence comes from Chloroflexota bacterium, assembly GCA_039199965.1. Taxonomy (GTDB): domain Bacteria; phylum Chloroflexota; class Anaerolineae; order Promineifilales; family Promineifilaceae; genus WTJY01. Next base: position 2,425 of record JBCCSO010000023.1, read on the forward strand.
AGACCCAGAACCACCCGTTACAACATTTACGATCTATCTTCCACTGATAGTGCGGTAGTTCGTAACACACGATCAGTTCAAGGTTAGCTTAAATTAAGCCAATCAAATGGGGGATACTGGAAAAATTTCCAGTATCCCCCAAATTATTTTCAGGATAAAAATCGTTCAAACTTGAGAGAATTTCACCACTTATTATTGTGAGAAAGATTCTCTGTAAGTTAGGCTCTGTACCATCGAAATTGCTATCACACTACAGTAATAGTGTAAAAGATTACTTGTAGTGTCATTAGAGGAAAAGAGCAAAAATCCACCTCAAAATAAAATTTCCGCTAAGTCGGTTCATCTTTAGATGAATTCTTTAAAATGGGGACCTCATCTCTTTATGGAAGAAGGGAATGTTCGTCAATCACAGGGTAGTAAAATGAAATTAAAGTCTTTACAAGTATTTGGTAGAGAACGGGTAGCCTTATTTGTTTTGTTCTCGATCATTTTGATCGGATCGTCTTCATCTTCAGTTTATGCCTATCTAGACCGAGCACTCTTCATTGCCCCTACAGTTCGCGCACCGGAAGGTCAGTTTACTCACATATTAGGAAATGATCATACGCAAGATGGCGGCTTTACTGACCTACATAACCCGGGTTTATTTATTAACGAGAGTAAGTTTTATACCAACAAGAGTGTATCGTTCCAAAACATTTCTGTTGATACTTTCAATTTTTATGCGAAAAAGACGGCCAATCCCGTTACACCTATAATTCTGTCTGTCAATGGTGACAATGATTTTACAGTCATGGCCATCGGCACGACCCGTGGGGAGTATGCATTGGGGGCAAACACGTTTAATTTTTCTGACACACCTACTACAATTTCTGTGCCGGCCGGAGGGAAAATAATTACAGGCTTTATGGACGCTGATGCCAATGGGCAGGGCTGGGGAAAAGGTGGCAACCCTATTCCTGCATCAGGAAATGGCTTTATCGGAACAAAGTCAGTTGCGAATGGGTTGGACCAAGATGAGGTGTTTGGGCTTTTACCAGATCCGCTTATTCATTTTGATCCAAATGAACCAGATTATGAAGCCTATGACCCAAGTATTGATACGCCAGCAGTAGTCGTTGGACAAAACGTGGGTGCCACCAATCAAGGAAAAGCTCTAAACGAGTATGATCTACTCCGCAGCTATCACTACTCGATTGGCTTTTCTGCCGACCATCTATTTAATGGAGCAACTGTTTACACAGAACGAGACTTGCAAGGCACTTCACATACATTTTCAGACGGTATCACTCAGTTGGCGAACACACCTATTGGTGAGGGCACAATTAGTTCGATCAGCGTAAGAAAAGGATACGTGGCCTATCTGTGTAAGAAACTTGTCGACCATCCTACCCCTAGCTTTAGTGAAACTGAAGTCTGTAAAATGTACTCAGACGGAGATTTTGTATTCTTGCCTGACTTTGATAACGAAGCTACTTTCATCAAGGTTGATCAAAATGACCCGTATCGGCACGGTCGCTGGGGAGATGTTGTAGAAATGCCCCAGCGGGCAATTGCAGCGGCACAAACGCCAGACGGCCGGGTTATGTTTTGGCAAGGTGGTGATGCTGAGGGCATTGGTAAGGAAATAAGTATCGTTGATCCTGCAACTATGAAATTTGGGCAGGCTGTGTTTGGTTCAACTGGCGCACCAACCAATCATGACACATTCTGTCCCGGCCCAGCGCTAATGCCCAACGGGTCGCTGATCCTTGCGGGTGGTGGCCGTGCAGGTACACCGCTAGACCCTCCAGTCGTTGTAACTGAAAATGCATCTAGCATTTTTAGCTGGACAGACTATACATGGATTAGAACTGAAGATATGGCAGAACCACATTACTATGGCACCTCAGTTGGTTTGCCAGACGGCCGGGTATTTCACGCTTTAGGCTCAACATTAGCCGCAAATGACTGGGAATTTCAGAGCGACAACCCGGAAATTTGGAATGGTTCATCTTGGGAAAAACTTACCGGAATCGATGTGTCAGGCTTACATGCTGACAATGGATACTACAACAGCAATTATTATCCGTTTCTCCACTTAATGCCTAACAGCAACGTATTCCATTCTGGTGGTGTGCCTACTATGCACGAAATCGATCCTAACCGTCAGCAGATTTATAGTGTGGGCACCAGAGCAGGTAGTGACCATTATCGTCACTGGGGCAACGCTATAATGATTGATGAAGGGCTGCTATTTATTTCTGGCGGTCGGCAAAACGAAGCAATCAGCACCCGCTCTACCGTTCTGATTGATATCAATGATGAGCTAGACATCAAATCAGAGTTTGGGAATGACATGAGTTATGATCGTGCATTCCATAATATGGTTCAGTTGCCTACCGGAGACGTCTTTGTTTCTGGCGGTCAGTCAAGCGGAAAAATTTTTGTAGACTATGGCACCGTTTATCCTACTGAAATGTGGGATCGTGAAAGCGGTACATGGACAGAGATGGCAGAGCTGACGACACCACGCAACTACCATTCAACATCATTACTATTGCCAGACGGCCGTATTTGGCAGGCCGGTGGCGACTGCGAGCATTGTCCTGAACCGCCAGATTATCCAGCAACTAAAAGTTTCAAACACCACAATAATGCTCAAATTTATTCCCCTGCTTACCTGTTTAACCCAGACGGTAACCTAGCAGCCCGGCCGGAAATTACAAGCTATCCAGAAGGCGTTGATGGCGTTGTAGCTAGTACCACATTTAACATTTCAGTTGATGGCAGTGGCAAGAACAACATTAGTGACTTTGCCATGATTAAGATGTCATCAACAACCCATCAGATTAACACCGATGTTCGCCGGTTAAGTCTGCCGTTTACAAAAACTGGCGATGGCGCATATACCCTTGAAGCGCACGACAATATCAATGTAATGACACCTGGGTATTGGATGTTGTTTGCGATCAATTCATCTGGTGTGCCATCTGAGGCTGCGATTGTACATGTTTCGACAACTCCCGGAACGGTAAACCCCACGCCTCAGCCTAAACCAATTGTTGTTTCAGTAGGTAACCCCAGCACAAATTTAGGAGCCCCAGACGCGTTTAATTCAAACCTGATCATCAATGAATCAGACACTTATTTAAATGAGTTCAGCGTTCCTGAGCAGTTAAGTGTCAACACGTTCGACTTTTACGCAGCTAACACCGGCGGCCCCATAACTCCGTTCATTGTCAAAGTAAAAGGAGACAATGATTTTGAAGTTAAAGCGATTGGTAACACCCGTGTCCCAACTGAGTCAGGTGCAAATAGTTTCCCGTTCTCTGACAGTGGTCCGATCACGATCACACTTGAAGCGGCAGAAGTGATAGCGATTGGTTTTATGGACTCATATGCAGACGGCAGCTCTCCCCCACCTGAGCGGTCGATTGTTGCAGCAAATTTCAGCAGTGCCACCGCCAATGATGAGATTTATTATGTGGGTGCGGCAAACGGTGTTGCAGCCAGCATAACGGTAGGTGAAGCTCCAGAGCTATTTGCAGTTGCTCGTGAAGTCAGTCCACGAGATTATGCCTTTTCCATTAATATGGAGAAAATTATCGATCCAGATGCCCCGACTCCAAACAAATCTCCTGTTTTAACTCACCCCGGAGATCAGTCTAATGAGGTTGGTGAGGCTGTTGATCTACAAATTATTGCTCAAGACGGAAACGGAGATGATCTAGTGTTCACAATTAATGGCTTACCAGATGGTTTGGTAGTGGACACTGCTGGAAAAGTTTCAGGCAACCTAACAGACAAAGGGATATTTTTGGTTGACGTAAATGTAGATGATGGCAATGGTGGAACTGATATTGAAAGCTTTGTGTGGAAGGTTACACAGCCCGGTATTGAAATCATTTCGTTAGGCAATCCAGCTGAGCTAATTGGTTCGGCCGATAATTGGCGTTCAAACATCGTTGTCAACGAAGCTGATACCTTTAAAAATGAAACAAATGAATCGATGACGATTTCAATTGACACATTTGAATTTTATGCTGCAACCGCAAACGGGCCAGTAACGCCATTTATTGTTCGAGTGAACTCTGACAATGACTTTACCGTTGCGGCAGTCGGTAACACCCGCATTCCAAATCGCACTGGTGCACAGATATTTCCATTTAGAGATGGTGGTAAAGCATTTGTTACTGTACAGCCGGGAGAAACCCTCGCAACTGGATTTTTAGATGCGTATGCAGATGGCAATTCAAATGGCCCAGATAGATCTGTTATCCCATATATTGATGGAGGAGACAGTATTTGGTACGCGGGCAAAGACTCAGGCATTATCGCGTCCGTATTAGTGGGGTCTGCGCCCAAAGTTGAGGCTGGCGTCCAAGTATTCACTGGCTTCAGTCGTGAGTATTCTTACTTTGTCACCATGACAGAGGCCCAATTTGATCCAACTGAGTTTGTGAATACCGTTTATATTCCTCTCGTGACTAGGTAAGTGTAACGGGCCAACAACGCAAGAGCTAAAATTGTTCTTTGCGCAATTTTAAGAATAAAAAAAGCCCCGGCCTGAAAGCGGCCGGGGCTTTTGGTTTCTTGAAAGGTCAGACAGGCTGTTTACGTATCAGCCATCATTACTGAGCATGATCTTCAAGAATTTGTTTAATTTCCTCAACCCGATCATCCCATGAAAATTGACGCGCTAAATTTACACGGGCAGCTAGTTGATCTGGCTCATACTCATCCAGCGCAATTTTAATTGCTTTGACAAACTCATCCTGAGTTTTTGTAACATGGACCAATTCTTTGTGAGGGTAAATATTTGGCAGGTCTGTAGTCACCACAGAGCGGCCAGTAGCCAAATACTCGTGTAGCTTTAGCGGATATATGAAACGAGTGTGCCCTTCCATGACGTAAGGAATCATCGCAACATCAAACTTCTGAAAGTACGCAGCAAGATCCTCTCGATTCTTCTTTCCCAAAAAGTGAACGTTTTTCTTTGCCATTAAGCCCGATAGCTTTTCAGATTTTTCAATATCATTTGGACCTAAAAACACAAGGGAGGCCTCCGGGTACGAGTCAGCGATTTTTCCAAGTAACTCTAAATCCATCTGATACCCCATCCATCCTGAGAAACCAAAAATCGGTTTGGGTATATTTGCGATATCGGCCGGGACCGGAAGCTCATCGGTCAGTGCCCGATTAAACATGGGGAAATCCACCCCGTTTGGCATAAAAAAGATATTCTTGTTTAGGTTTTCTCGTCTATCAAACTGAGACTTAGAAGTCGTGATCACGACATCAGCTTTTTTAGCCGTAAGTGTATCAGAGTCCCGTAGCGGCTTTTGAACAGGCTTATTATGCGCAAAATCAGGTCCTTCATCATACACCTGAAAGCAACTCAAGCTATTCTCAAAATCATCAAAAAACCGATGGGCATCCACAGCATAGTTACCGTATCCGGCAAGCCACACAATTGATTTTTGGACACTTAGTTGTTTAAGAGCGCGCTTTAAGTAATTCCGACAGTACCAGTAGTTAAGTCTACTTACGAATGGAAAAGTAAAGCGTAGAATTGATTGAGGCAGTTGATTGCGAAACTGTGGTATATGAGGAGGAGCTGTCACTACAATCAAATTATCCATAGGCTCATATGTTGAGACAGAAAAAAAGTTTTTTATTGATAAGATGAAATGCTTTAGCTGGTTTCCACTAACGGCGCGTCCCGGCTCAAAGTAAATTACCTGATAGTCTTTGGCCAGCCGGGACATAATCTGATGTCTTGACCGAAACAGTGAATTCCACCGATCCGGAGCGACACATAGAACAGTCTTTAAACGATTTACATCTTTCATAATATTGTAACGACGTTAAGGTTGCTGATCTTAGTCCACTTCAATTTTGTGCCATCGAGGTGGAATGATACGATCTACATCATGCAGTTTCCGATGAGCATGTGAATCAGTTTGGTTGAACCACCTAACTGGTGCTAAAACAAGACGGTCATCTTTATTCGTATGCTCGCCAAGCCATGCTCCCCACCAAGAAAATGTGCTGTTACAAATGACATGATGGTTACATTGTGCCATTAGCTGAAATTCATCAAGATCGCTGCCAGCATCTTCCACAAAAACCATATCATTACCTTTGCCTAAGACCTCTCTGGCGTTTTTGATGTCATCTGAGAAGACAAACAGTTTAGCATTTGGCAATTTTGATTCTAGGTAGTTGACTGCATTTTTATAGTAAGCGGGACTGCATACCTGCAAATGAGGGTAGTTTTTATAATCTCCCATCCTAACATGGAGGCTAACCGCAGCATTACTGTCTTTGATTTGCTCTTTATAATTTAAAGATTTTTTATTCGTTATTTTGGGCAGCTTAAATATTTTGGGCACATCTTCCCAAATATTTTTAAAATATTGTTCGCCCAACCAGTAGCCGATCAAATAAGTTGGTAAAACTGGCTTGACACCGGTTCCAAATATTTTATTGGCCACAATATTAAAAGCTTTACCCGGCTTGCTGTGGAAAAAGGTTGAGGAGTTCTGACTAATTGCTCTAGGCTCAATCCCAAATGACTTTAAGCGGAATTTCTCATGGCTTTCCAACTCTCGGTAACGATGATTTGAAGACATACCATACCAAGTTAAGTCATAAGCAACTTCTTGATTATATTTTTGGCTCAGAGCTTGACCATAAATGTACTGAAACATTTGGTTACCTAAGCCACCTGTTACACGAATAATGACCATAATGTAAATAAGATTGAAGAAATGATTTATATAGAGCTTAAAGCACTTATTAAAATTTTGCTCCTCTGAAACAAATTAGGAGGAAAAATTAGAATGAATAGAAACATGACTTGGCAAAAAGCTACCTTATTAAGTAGATTCTGAGATATTTTTGAAAGATCAGACTGAAAAACTAGCCTAGTCTAAAGTCAGTTACTTTCTGTAATCTACTTAGGGCAGGAAAATTCATGATGCTCTAGAAATCAGGCAATTCTATCTAAGCATCGGCCGGAACAGGCTTTTTCTTTTTAACTGATGCAAAAACATATTTTACATCCTCATTGGTGATCACATTGGTTGAGTAGTTTGCGATCACGTACATACATAATATTGCGCAGTTTGCAGACCAACTAATCCAAACCGAATCAGCTAGATTGAAATTGTCTTCAAAAAATACTGACAAACCTATTCCGGCCGTCGTAATAATTATTGGTTTTAAATAGAGCCAAGGGCTGACCAAGTAATCGTACTTATGCCCAATCCGCCGAAATACATAATTTAGAATCGATGCCTCAATAATAATGCCGACGATTGGTCCGTAAACACCATTTGGTAATACCATAATCAACAGGTATATCAGGCCCAGCATCAACGGCGTACTAATAGTAATTGCAATTGAAGTTTCTTTTGGGTTGCCAGAACCAGTTAAAGCGAATCCCATGAACGTGTTCACGATCTGAACTTGCAACCCTACGAGAATCAGCCCAAAAAGAGGCCCTGCATTGGAATAGGTAGTCGAGAAGAGCAAAGTCATCATCTCTTCCCCGAACATAAAACCAAACAAGGCTATGCCTCCCAGAAGAAAACAAAGTATTCGGAGAGAATTGTTAAGTAAAAAGTTTGCCCGTTCATTTTCTCCATTAGCGCGCTGTTCAGTAATTCGTGGGTAAAAAACAGAATTGTATGATTCCGTTAAGCTTTGTAACCCATTTGGGATTCGTTGAGCAAATGCATAAAATGCAACTGACTCTGGACCAAGCAGTCCAGCTAGTAAGAAATTTGATGCATAAATTCGGAAAAACGCAACGACTCGGATCAGAATAAGCGGCCGGAAAAATTCGAGCATACTCTGCACCGCGCTAAAGTCAATCATTAATCGCTTTTTGATTGGTAGGCTAAAGTATGCAATGACGGAAGCAAGTCCTAAACCGGCCGTCCATGAGATGATGAGTGCAAGTAATTGCAAATCATAAACTACGACCAATAAAGCAGTCACACCTAAACGAGTTACCGCTTTAACGATTTGTAATGTAGCCAATGGCTTATGAATTTGAAAGCCACGCAAGATTCCAATCATGAGCTCATCCATGCTCGTGGCAAAGAACATCGGAATCACGAAAATGATGTACTGATTGATATCTTCAAACCCATCAAAAGTAGCGATAAGGTCTTGAGATAGCCACAAAAAGAATGCCAAAATGGCCGTCAGTAGCAGCCTAAAGGTAATAGCACTGTTAGCCAGAATCGCTTTTTTGTTGTCAGTTGCAGCTGCAATTCGCTGCGTAATACCTGATTTAAATCCCAAGTCTGAAAAGACCATGAAAAAATTAATCAGACTGTACAGTACAATGAAAATACCGTTGTTGTCTTCCGTAACAAAACGGCTGGCGATCATTCCCTCAACTAACAACAACACCACGTTAATGGCAGTACTGGAGCTGTTTAGGAGAACACTTAAGTTAAAGCTTGTCCGTTTTTGCGGGGTATAACTCATTGTGTACTGAAAAAACTGCTGGGAAGATACATGAGCAACATAAGCAATATTTAGCGAAAAATATTGCTCATACAACCATCTTACTGAGGATTAGCCAAATACCAATCGATAACCTTCTTAAGTCCCTCTTCAAAGTCTGTCTGAGCTTCAAACCCAAAAAGCTCCTTTGCTCTTGTCACATCTAACTTCCGTCGAGGCTGACCGTTCGGTTTTGAAGTATCCCAGCGAATTTCACCATTAAAGCCAGTGAGACGTGCAATAGTTTCCATCAGATCTTTGATGCTAATCTCAAAGCCGCTGCCTAAATTAACAGGCTCAGAGCCATCATAAAGTTCAGTAGCCATCAGAATACCATCAGCAGCATCTTCAACGTACAAAAATTCTCGCGTGGGTGATCCATCTCCCCACGCCTCCAAGTATGGAGCACTGTTTTGCTTGGCTTCCAGACACTTCCTTATCAATGCAGGAATCACGTGAGATGTTTCTAGATCAAAATTGTCACGGGGACCGTATAGATTTACCGGCAACAAATAGACAGAGTTAAAATCATACTGTGAACGGTAAACTTGTGACTGAACAAGCATCATCTTCTTTGCTAATCCGTAAGGAGCGTTCGTCTCCTCAGGATAGCCGTTCCACAAATCATCCTCTTTAAATGGCACGGGAGAGAATTTTGGATAGGCACAGATCGTCCCAATAGCTACAAATTTCTCTAATTTTGCCCGATAGCTTTCGTGAATGAGTTGAACTCCCATCATTAGGTTTTCGTAGAAATAATCTGCTTGATGGGTTAGATTTGCACCAATTCCACCCACACTTGCAGCTAAATGAATGATGATGTCGGGTTTGGTTTCACCTAATAAATCCAAAATCGCATCCTTTTCAACAAGATCGTACTGAGCACTACGGGGCACGATAATTTCGGCCGGATTCCTTTCTTTCAATTGGTCCACAACAAACGAGCCCAAGAAGCCTGCGCCTCCCGTAACACAAACCCGCTTACCGTCCCAAAATTGTTTTGACTGTTCCTGCATGTCTGTCATTTTTTTATCCCTTTTAGGTTTTTTCTTAGTTTCGTAAGAAGCTCAATGCTTCAAGATTATCTGGAAAGTGCAAACTCTTGAATCATGTGGTTCACTTGTTCTCCAGACCGCTCCCATTCTTGATTCAGTATTTTTCGTAGCTCTTTTATATTTTCATTTAAAATCACTCTATTATCAACGACATATTGAATCCCTGTAGCAATCCCTGTAGCGGTGTTGTCAACATACACAGTTCCCTTTGAAAAATAGTTTTCAAGAACCGGCCAATCAGAAACAATCAACGGTCTCTCAAGGGATACGGCCTCAAAGCCGCCACTCAGCAACGTTCCATCACGTGTGGTTAAAGCCATAACTGCATCGGCATTGCGTAACAGCCCCACATACTCATCAAATTCAATGAAACCCGTAAAATGACAATTAGCTGGTTTCAGGGCCAGCCTTTCATCAGACAATCGTTTGTAATTGCCGGTGATATAAACGTTAACATCTGGCAACATACGTGCTGCTTCAAACACCTCTTCGATGGGTTCATCTGGAGCAAAGCTGCATGAAAACGCAATATTAAATCCTTCGGCTGTTTTGTAGTACGCACCCGGCGGATACTCAGTATCAGCAAAGCCGAGTACACAGTAACGTACGCCCCACTCCTTCATGATTTTCTCTTGTTCCCTATTGTGAACAATTGTGGTCAAGGCCCTTTTTGAAAGCCACTTGTGTAGCCCCAAAGTTCGCTTGAAATCTGTAAATGCTCCTGTGTGAGAGTCAATAATGTACTTAGCACCAAACAACAAACAGTATGGAAAGACAGGTAGTAAAATCGTAATCGGTGGATTTTGAACAAAAACCACGTCCGGCCGCTCACGCAACAAAACTCGAAATGTTGCAAAAGTTTGCATCAGATATCTAAAGGGAACATGCCACTTCGATTTTCGACGTCCGTATGAGATATGATGAATTGTCGCACCAAAGAACTCAGCCAGTTGCTCCGACCGACGACTATAATTAATCCATGCAATGAAAGATAGTTTCATAGTTCTGAAAATTGACTAGAGATTTTTTGAAAAGCCTACGGCTAACGAAACAAACCCTTAATTTAGCTCACCCACCGCAGAGTTTGTTTGGCTTCTGCTTTCAGTCAAATCACTTATGACAGAGATTACACCCATAAATAAAGCCACTGACATAATATGATTTGATTCAGTAAATAAGGTAAAAAACTGGGCCCAAAAAATAGAGGGAATAAAGATAGCAATGACCCCAATAACAACGCTTTTCTTGATGGAACTATCCGTTTTGGGATATAACTTCCATGATTTGTAGATGAAAAGCAAGTAGGTGGACAAGAATAAAATCAAAGTCGGTAGGCCCATCTTGACCGCCATACTTAGAATGCTATTATGAACGTATCGGGTAAGTCTGGTTATATCGTTACCCGTTCTTGAGCCCGCAGCTTCCCCATGAGCAATTGTAATTTCACGATATTGATTTCCCAGCCCCACGCCAAATATTGGCCGATTCTGAATCGACTTCATGGCTTCAGAATTTTCAAAAACGCGCCACTGTAGAGAATCAGACTGAACTGTTTCATCTGTCTGGAAAATCGATGTAACACGGTTAAAAATTGAGCCAACATAGGGTATATCAGCTCTCTGGCTACTTTGCACAAGGCTCAGTGACAAGACTATAAGCAGAGCTGGAGTGACAAAAATCATGCTACCCACAACCTTCTCTCGCTTTTCGTTTGCTGCAAATGCAATGACAATCAAAACTGCCATAATGATCGTTAACCATGCTGAACGTGTGAAGGTTAAAAGCAGCCCAACTACTAAGAATAACGCTTGAAATGCTGACAGAAATTTCACCCTCGGCTCTTCAGCAAAAAAAGCAAACGCTGATGAAATCGAAGCTAACACAGCAATCATGAAAATTAAAGGGGGAAGAATTCTTAGGCTTCCATCAACTTCTTCTGTTATTTGCCAGCGACTCATACCAGACGTAAGCAAATTATCAATCCCGAGAAATTGCTGAACAATCATCAGTCCAACAACTAAATTCGCCAAAATGAATACACCTGCCAGCAACGTTTTGAGCTGTCGCCTATCCTTTATTCCCCAAGCAGTAGAGAAGAAAAGCGTGTAATAAAGCATGATCCGAAAGTCATTCATTGCCCAGTTGAAGGCGACACGCTCAAACATCAATGAATTGATTAAAGATATGAATGTAAGGAGTAGGAAAAGTAAGAGCAATCCCCCGATTGGAAAATAAGGTATCGTAATTTTTCCCTTTGCTAATCGCTTGAAAAATGTCAAGCCAAGCGTTCCTAGAAGTACCAAGTCCCTCAAATCTAGGCCGCCACCAGCTAATCTAAAATCAAGAATTTGGTCAGGGAGAACAATGTTTGACTCAAGTAAGACAAGAGCCAACAGTGCAAACTCAGGTCGATTCCAGATTAAATAAGCAGCGGGAACAGCCGCTACTAACCCAAATATACCCAAAAGTAGCAAACTAGAGTCCGCCACTAACGATGCAACAACCAATAGCAAAGCAATAAGTCCCAAAGGAATATAAATATTGATCGTAGACTGATTATTCGGATCTTGGTTTTGGCCATCATCGGGTAGAGATGCTGCTGTTAGCTCTGAAGATGTTGACATAACTGAATTTACGCCTTTGGCGGTGCAGATTTTCGAATAAACTTAGCTTTTAAAAGCTCGCAAAAACAAAAGCTGACGTGTTTAACAACTGTTTGTCGACGCTGGTACTTTTACTCTGCTATGAGGCAGCTGGATTCTCAACATTGTCATCAAGAGGCTGGATTGCAACACGTTCACTCAGCTTTTCATTAAAATCTCGCACATTGGATTTATTGCCTTCACTCGGTTTATTTGGGTAAAAGTAATCGAGCAAAAACGCAATCAAAATTCCTAGAATTAAGCCAACCGCCATACCAAGAAGGACAAATTGGGTCGTCGTGCTAGGCTCAAGTGACGTAAAGAAGGCTTCATCTACAATTTGTACGAAACTAGCCCCACGGTTAACCTCTGCGCGTACCTGAGATTCGTTATATTTCTCTAATACCAACTCGTAGGTCTCTAATGCCCCTTTCGCATTGGCATTCAACACATTGTATTCCGGTTCAAGGCTGATCAGGCGAGCTAAATTTGAGCGTCTTTCAGCAATCAGCGCATCAATCTCTAAGACTGCCTGATTACTAGTCCCCGCATCTTCAAGAGAATCTAAGTCCGCCAGAAGTTGATCTCTTTGACTTTCAAGATTGGCAATTCTCAATTCAACCAGTTCGGCAGTCTGGTTAGAGATTGAATTTGCAATCTGATTCAGATTATTACGTTGAGCAGTAGTCAAAGTCTCTGGTAATTCGATCCCACTCAACAGCTCAGATTGTTCGGCGACTAACTGATTTAATTTTTCTTGCTCAATTTGAAGTTCTATCTCGCTGATACGTGCTTGCAAAACCTCGGCCGAATTTAATTCATCACTCTGTGACAAATCAAGATTTAAGCGAGCCTTCTGGATCTCAAGGGTTTCTATCACTTCCTTTTCAATCTGAATTTCGCTATCCAACGATACAATTTGGTTTTGTGACAAGTATTGGGCTAAAGCTAGATCTGCTGCTTCCAAGCTGGCGACCGACTCTTCCAACTGAATCGAAAATGAGTTGCTAGATGCTTCAGAGGAAAGGGCTCGCGTATTGCCTAGAGCTTTTATTGTTTCCGCGACGTGCACGTTAGCAATTTCGATTAGGTTACTTTCACTGTTGCTCAATACTTTCACAACAACAAAATCTGAGTCATGAATTGGAGAGACTTCGATACTGTAATCCATTTCAGAATCATCAAGCCCTAAAATCGTTTGGGTGCTTTCATAAACGACATCGCTTTTAGAAATCTCTGTGAAATTGTTGCGTGCTAAGGTGGCTTCCTCACGCTGATTCACATATCTATACTCATCGACAAGCCGTACATCATCACGATCAGGTGCTGTAAGCTGAAGTCTTACTTGAGCACTATATAACTCAGACACACTGCGCTGACTGATGTAAATTCCAGCAGTGAGTATTACAACTACGCCAGCAATGACTGCGGCCCACCTCTGTAATACTCTTAATATTTGCTTTAGTTCCATAAGTTTTACTTCCACCTTGGATTTTTATCTTCTCTGATTCTGTTTGGGTTGCTTTAGGGTTGTAAATAGCCTTGTGTAGCGCAGGTTCCACACACATGAAGTTAATTCTCACACCTTACAGATGACCTTGCTACACCCAGTAAATCCACCTTTATTATCCTCACGTTCATTTAATTTCGATCATCAAAATGGATACAAATAGCTATTCTCAAATCTAGGTAGGAATTCGTATGATTGACTAATCATAAAATATCAAGCGTATCTGTTAGATGTTTCTAGTTTTGAGCACCAGCACGTCATGATTTTTATCGCTTTGCATAAATATGGATGAACAAGAGTTTGAACAAATGCTTGAAACGGGTCAAAGGCCGGGTGTTAGGATGGTAGGATTGGTTTTACTTACCGGAACACTTGCGGTTTGCTTTTTCCTCTCCTATACAGCAGTTGCGCTACTAAGATAAAATGAAATCTTGTAAGATCGTGAAGCCTACTTCACATAGGCTCGCAGCCACGTACTTTTTTGCTCTGATGATACATAAAAATCACCTGCAGCGGCCGGAATTAGGGTAAATTGAACGGAATCTAAACCTTCCTTTACCGCGCCGGCCTCTACACAGCCAGCTCCATCAATAATTCCCCAAATTTCAAATGTTTCACCAGAACACTTTCCTGCAAATTGCACACCCTCAGCCAAAGTTACTCGTTCTACCGTAAAATATTGAGTCTTGTTCAACAGCTCACGCTTTACCCCGCCAACTTCATGAACCAAGTGTGCGGCCGACTTAATGGGTGCCACCTGCTCAAAGTTTGTAACATCCATCGCTTTTGCAACATGCAACGGTCGTGGCTTGCCATCATGCCCGACACGATTCCAGTCATAAACCCGATATGTCGTATTAGAGTTTTGTTGAATTTCAGCAATGAGAAGGCCGCCTAAGATTGCATGCAAAGAACCAGCCGGCACATTGATGTGATCACCAGCCTGTACCGGTATACGATTCATAAAAGGCTCCAGCTTGCCATCTGTAATAGCTTGCTCAAATTTTTCAGGCGTGGTCCCTTCAGCGACCCCCAAAATAACCTCAGCACCGGGTTCTGCGTGTAACACAACCCACATCTCTGTTTTACCTAATTCATTCCCCTCATATTTCAGCGCATATTCATCATTTGGGTGAACCTGAACCGATAGATTTCGGTTGGCGTCGAGGATTTTTATAAGAAGCGGGAACAAATTACGATCCAGCGCCCATTTTGACTTAGAGCCGATCAGATCTAAACCCAGCTCCTCAAGTAGCTCTGTTAATAGTTTGCCAGCGTATGGTCCATTAATTACTTTAGCTGTACCGTCTTTGTGGGCTGCAATTTCCCAACTTTCAGCAATAATGGAATCGTCAGGCAGTTTTCTTCCCAAGCGTGTCTCAAGGTTTCGGCCGCCCCAGATGTAATCCTTTAGGATAGGTTCGAACAAAAGTGGATAGGTTTTTGAGTTATTCATTTGATTTGTTATGTCCTACAGTTGATTGTAGAGACGTAAAACATTCCTCAATGTTAAAAGTACGATAGTAACAGGGGATACATAAGGATAAATGAGCTTGCCTTAACATTGACAGAAAATTTATCCAGCAATTTATTTATGAATAAGATAATCAAAAGCTACGTAAAAGATTTTCATCGATCCTACACTGCGGGGTTAACTGCAGCTTGGGAGAAACGATCTATTCAAAGCAGAGTTTCATCTTTAAAGCTTAATCAAAACTACCCATATGATGCTGAAGCAAAGTTGCTAAGGAAGCTCGATTTAGCGGGCAAAACAATGTTTGATATCGGTGCAAATAGCGGGTTCTTTAGTAGCACTATGGAAGATATCGTGACATCTGAAAAATTGTATATTTTTGAGCCAATTCCCAAGCTTTACCGATACTTGAAAAAAAGGTTTCAGTGTGCACATGTTGTAAACGCCGCTATTTCTGACAGAAATGGGAAAGAAATTTTAAGGCTTCCTTATATTAACAACCAACTCTATGACACCCGTGCTACCTTAAGCAAAAATCACACGGAAAAAAACCAAACTCACTTTGACGAAATTGAAGTAAAACTCATAAAGTTAGATGATTTTGTAGCAAATAATAAAATTTCCGAACTGAGCCTATTAAAGGTAGACGTAGAAGGTCATGAAATTGAGGTTTTAGAAGGTGCAGTCAATACCTTAGCCAATTTAAAGCCTTTGGTCTTTATAGAAATTGAAGCAAGGCACCATAAAGACGAAGTCTCCCCCGTTTTTGATCGCCTGACAATGCACAATTACAAAGGCTATTTTTTGGACCCCATTAATAGAACATTGAATACGGTCTCTCACTTTTCAGCAGACCGTGATCAAAAGCTTGAGCATTTATACTCAAGACAGTTTCATAAATACCACAACAACTTTTTCTTCGTTCATGACAGCAAAGAAACTGCGTTTTTAAAAAACGTGAATAAGTTTTTGGAATTAGAAAAAACCTTATCTGCTTAACGACTGCTTAGCCCAACTTCTTTTGCTGGGTTTACATTTGCAAATGGCCAAGCCGTAGGTGTTTGGTCAAACACGAACCATTCAATCTGAATGCGCATTTCTAGTTTGCTAACCGATGCGAATCTGATCACTTAAGCTATTGCCGTTAATTCTATATCGGCGTGCCAGCCATGAGGCACAAACAATCCCACCAATAAAGCCGAATAAATGCCCTTGCCATGAAATGCCCGGTTCGCCCGGGAGCACTCCCCAGATCAAACCACCGTAGAGCACGGCAATCACAATAGCCCGAACGATAGAAGCTGGACTGCGCTCAAACCATCCCAATAGCACCAGAAAGCCGAAATAACCAAACACGAGGCCGCTGGCACCGATGTGAACAGAATTTGCGGGGCTAATGAGCCATGTGCCTAAACCCGCGATAACCGCAACCCACAATGTCACGAGCCAAAACTCAGTGCGGCTGCGCCACATAATGAACGCACCCAGCACGATAAAAGGGACACTGTTGGCAGCGACATGGCTGAAGCTACCGTGGAGCAAGGGGGCTGAAAAAATATAGGGAAGCGCAGAAATGTCACGTGGATGTATCCCATAATAGTCTAGAGATAACAGCCCACCAGAAACAAAATCGATAATTTCTAACGCCCAAAAGACCGCCACCAGTATAAAGATCGGAATAAGCGGCTTGATGTAATTGTCCAGAATTGATTCGTTTTGCATGGTCGTGGCGATCCGCTAGGGCGATCAAAAAGAACAAGTAATTCCACAGATTGATGGGAATCGTCTCGAAGTCAAACGGTAACTGATTTCAACAATCAACTACGGGGTTCCCTTTCACGGCAACGCGTCCTCGAGAGCGTTTTGTTCGGTTGGCCTTGATCACGCACCAGATCGCTTTAGGTAGATAGTGGCCAGCGGTGGCAGGTCGATCTCCAAGCTGAACGGCTGGTCTTGCCAAGCCAATTCTGCGGCCGGGATTGGCTGTTCATTGGTGATATTGCTGCCACCATAGCGGCCGTGGTCCGTATTCAAATATTCAGACCAGTGTCCACCAAAGGGTACACCAATCCTGTACCCTTTACGCACCTGCGGGGTGAAGTTGCAGATGACTATTAGCGGGTTCTCAGGATCAGCAGGATCAATGCGAGCGAAGATCAATATCGAATGAAGCGCATCACGGAAATCGATCCAATAGAAGCAGCTTGGATCATCATCAGCCGCATAAAGGGACGAGTTGCTTTGGTAAGCCCCGTTTAAGTCTTTGATGAGCATTTGCAGTTGACCATGAAGATCATTTGATTCAGTCAGGTGCCAGTCTAGGCTCCGATCTTCGCTCCACTCTTGCCATTGACCAATTTCGCTCCCCATGAAGTTAAGCTTCCGGCCGGGATGCCCATATTGATAAGCAAAAAGCAGGCGTACGTTGGCAAACTTCTGCCACATGTCTCCCGGCATTTTATCAAGCATGCTTCGTTTAAGGTGCACAACTTCATCATGAGAAAATGCTAGAACAAACTTTTCGCTGAAAGCATACAACAGTGAGAACGTGAGCATTCCTTGGTGAAATGAACGATAGATCGGGTCAGTTTGGAAGTAGCGTAAGGTGTCATTCATCCATCCCATATTCCACTTCAGGTCAAAGCCCAAACCACCGTTGTCATCCGTTGACCGGGTAACCCCACCCCACGCGGTTGACTCTTCAGCCACAGTTAATACACCGGGATAGTTTGCATGCACAGAGTCATTCATTTCACGCAGAAAATCGATGGCTTCAATATTTTCCCGGCCTCCGTATCGATTGGGAATCCACTGGCCCTCTTCGCGCGAGAAGTCGAGATAGAGCATTGAGGCCACTGCATCCACGCGTAGCCCATCAATGTGATATTTATCGATCCAAAAGAGCGCGTTGTCGATCAAGAATTTGCGGACTTCATCCCGGCCGTAGTTGAAAATGCGCGTCCCCCAGTCTGGATGTTCCCCCTGACGCGGATCTGCATGTTCGTACAGACTCGTCCCGTCAAAAAAGCCCAGACCGTGTTCATCACGAGGGAAATGTGCAGGAACCCAGTCTAGAATTACCCCAATATTGGCCTGATGACACGCGTCAACAAAGGCCATAAATTCTTGGGGGGTACCGTGTCGGCTGGTAGGTGCATAGTAGCCTGTCACCTGATACCCCCAAGAGCCATCAAACGGATATTCGCTGATCGGCATCAGCTCAACATGGGTGTACCC
>JBCCSO010000024.1:0-20574 GCA_039199965.1 Chloroflexota bacterium
AATCAAAAAGACTTTTGGGCTGTTGGATGGTTCGCATTAGGTCCGGGCGTAGTAAATCCAACGGCTTCTAAATTCAACCATACTGACGAAAATAATTTAGCTTACATATCACACATAAGCGATTTTAAAAATGACAAAACTGCAAATGATTGTTTTTGGCACGTATATCGACTAACGGGCAATGTCGGCTTTTATATGTCTGAAAATATAGATTTGTTGGAATATGGGGAAGTTGTAAATCAGTCAGAATTTCGTGGACTGTTTGTTGATCAAATTTGTAATTAGACTTTAAATAAGGATTAAAATATGGATAAAGGATATTCAAATCCAGAAGTATTGGTCAGCACCGATTGGGTGGCTGAAAACAAAGACAACGCCAATGTGCGTTTGATTGAATCAAATGAAGACGTATTGCTTTACAGCACAGGACACATCCCCGGTGCGGCTCACGTTGATTGGATTCGCGATTTAAATGATGCGATTCGTCGTGATTATTTAAGCCCTGATCAGTTTGCCGGTTTAATGGGCAAAAATGGGATTGGTCGTAACACAACGGTTGTTTTTTATGGGGATAAAAACAACTGGTGGGCTACCTACGCGTTTTGGGTTTTTAAATTGTTTGGCCATCCTGATTGCCGCGTGATGGACGGCGGCCGCAAAAAGTGGGTTGATGAAGGGCGTGAAATGACGAAGGATGTGCCTAGCTTCGAAGCGGTAGATTACCCCGTTCAGCAGCGTGCCGACTACAAGATTCGCGCATTCCGTGACCAGGTTTTGGACCATATCAAAGCTGACCAGCCGTTGGTTGATGTCCGTTCACCACAAGAGTTTAATGGTGAATTGCTTCACATGCCCGGTTCTCCCCAAGAAGGGGCTTTGCGTGGCGGTCATATTAAGGGTGCCGAAAATGTGCCTTGGTCACGAGCTGTAGCTGAAGACGGCACGTTTAAAACGGCTGATGAACTACGCGCAATCTATGAAGGTGAAAAGGGGCTTTCAAGTGATCAAACGGTTATTGCGTACTGTCGCATCGGTGAGCGCAGCTCTCACTCTTGGTTCGTACTTACTTATCTGCTTGGATACGATAATGTGCGGAATTATGATGGCTCGTGGACTGAATGGGGGAACTTAGTCGGGGTACCGATTGAGAATCCTTCGGCCGCATAGGGAAACAATTTGGGTTTTTCTTAAAATGTTGGAAATTCAAGTACTTGACTCGGCATAGGCAATTTAGCTTAAAGTCGGGTCAAATATTTGATTCATACTTCTAGTTAGTCGGCCGCTACGTTTGGGGAGGGGCTACCCACTGGCGGAATCGCATTGTCTTGTTTGTTACCCTTACTGTACCACCAAAGTAAATCACCTATTACAGGCATCGAGAATAGAACATCTTTGATAGCTAGTTCCTTCGGGTGAAATGGTGAATAGATGAAAAATATCAGCATGAAGAGAATATTGGGAGCAAATGTAACGTGAAGTGTTAGCCAAATGCCCAAATGCAACAGCAATATATTTACTGCCCAAAACCGATGTAAATTTGGACGAAATGCGACTACAAATGAAAATAGCTCAAGTAAAATTGCACCGACGAAAAGCGGCCATCCAACGTATGGATATTCAATAATATATGAGCCAAAAATACTTTCATAGTTAGTTTGAACTAGGCGATTAGCAACGTGCTGGGCAAGCCCGAACGGGTGAAATGCATGAATTTCACCCAAGAAAATTTGAATAACAGCTCCCGCTGTTTTCCAAATCCCTGAGGAAGTGTAAAAGGATAGAACGAGGAACTGCGTGCCAAAGAAAGCTGTTAAGTACTGGTGCCTTTTCGTTATTGAGCTGTTTTTTCCATCAGGCAGAAATATAAGGAAAAAACCGGCCGCAACCCATAAGTGCATGCTATGATTTATTTTTCCAAATGAATTAGGAATTGCAAATGACTGCAGCACGAACAAGAAACCCAAGATGCGAAATGCTCTACGATCATAGTATAAGGCTGCCAAAAGGGTGGCTAACATTGAGGCAACCGCAAGCGCATTAAGGCCAGCTTCGAAGGGAACATAATCTAGCCATCGGATTGGCCATAAGGGTTGAGGGAGCCCATCTAACCCATACCAATCACGCCAAGATACAAAATATAGATTGATGGTCCAAAAGCACATAAGTATGTAGTAGATTCGAACGATGTTGGCAGCCTTATCATATGCATCTTTCTGCATGGAGAAAGTCTGATCATCGTAATTTTGGTAGCCACGCAATAAGCGAATGATTGTACGTATATTCAAATGGCTAATGATTTTAGTTAGCGTATCTTTCAATTTCAGCCTCCATCTCAAAAGCCCCGGTTCTCCATCGTTTAATAGGGTAATAAGATCTTTTTACGATAATATATTCAACCTGATTTTTCTCAGATAAGTAAGTAGTCTCGATTTGATGTCTGAGTTTTTGGACAGACTCGTTATCATCAGCCTCAATCGCTTCTCCTAGGTCTTGAATCACGAAAAACGCTGTTATCGATTTGGCTTCTGAAAAATCATTGGACAAATCTTGAAAATAAGCAGGAGTCTCTAACGCTTCATTATTGATTGCGTTAACCTTTAGCCCATAGTCAACTTCGAGATTTGGAACGAGGGAAAATAATTCCCATGAAAATACGGGAAAAATTTCGAGGCGGTAAACACCCCATGTAAAGTTCCCCACAATAAAGTACAAAATGACGATGAAGGGAACGAATTTTTTTAAAAAGACGTAGTAACGCATTAGATTATCCTAAAGCACCTTATCTGTTGATTGCTTTTCTTAGATGAAGCTCTGTTTGTCACTTCAAAGTTATACAAAGATCGTTTTAAGTGACGATTGAAATTCAACTTATAGATTCCTGAAACTTAAAGTGTTTGTCTGGCTTTGGAGGTAGACAATCATGTTTGATCAAACACTCATCGTAGATTTTCTCTTTTTCCTATGTAGGTTTGGCCGTCCATTGGTATTTTAATGTGTAAGGACAGGCTGAAGGTTCGTAAAACGTTTACAATTGTGAAGATGGGTATTGAAGCTAAAATAAACAACTTTGATTATGATTGATCTTACGATGGGTTTTGACTTTATGGAAAAGTGAGAATTCACTTGGCCTTCAACTCAAGATACAATTTTGTAATGTACTTACATGAGTAGACACCCCCGACGCCCCGTTAATGACAAAAAGAAACACATTCAGTCAATTTTAATCATCGGATTTGTTATTGGTTTGATACATTTCGAGCTGATTCAAAACCTTGACACACATATTATCGGCCGAGTGTTTGACGATGCTTTTGAGGTACTGTGGCAATTAGAATGGATGCCAAAAGCCATATTTATTGAGCAGACTAATCCATTCTTTACTGAGAAAGTTTTTTTTCCCATGGGATGGCATTTACCTAGCGCTGCCCAGCCATCGTGGTATTTTTTGTTGCTGGCCCCGGTTTCTAACTGGTTAGGTTCAACTCTCACTTACAATTTGCTACACCTTTTTTTACTGCTTTTGATTGCGTTGGGTGTTTACTTTTTTGTATTTGATCTTTCTGAAGATTCACTGGCCGCCGTCATATCTGGCCTGATTTTTGCAACCACAGCTAATCTACAAATGCGCTTAGCCGGTCACACTCACACACTCTTCGCCGTATGTTTTTTGACATGGTGCTACTACGCATGCTTCAAAGGATTACAAGAACAGGAATCAAATTCGATTAAATGGGCAGTCTGTTTTGGTGTGTTGTTGGCCCTATGTATGGTCAGTCACTGGTATTTTATATTTATTGCACCTTTGCCAATTCTGGCGATCGTTTTCTTCCCTAACTCGCTGATGGACCAGTCGCTGATCAGCCGCGCAAAGTTTATGCTGCTAGGCCTTGCCGTTGCGCTGATAGTAATTACTCCTTTTGTGTTGGCTGCATGGTACGCTCAGCGTGAAATGTTTGGGGAAACAGTGGCTTCAATCTTATCGCACTCCGATCCGACAGGGATTGGTTTGGATGCACTCTTCCGGCCGCAGTGGCAACATCCGTTATGGCGTGATCAAATTTCAGATGCTCGACCAAACGAGACCATTGTTGCAACTTTGGGTTATACATCCTTGATTCTTGTTTGCTTGAGTGCTGGGTTGCGACAATGGAAAGAGACTAGAGTACTCTGGGTAGTTGGTTTTATCGCCCTCATTTTTTCTATGGGGACAAGTTTGCAGTGGGCCGGGCAGCGGGTTGAAATTAGATCTTCATCAGCCATGTTGCTATGGCTGAATAACCTGCTTTTGCTTGACTTAGTTGTTGAACCAAATCGTATTGCTATTCCCTTGCCGGGTGCGGTCTTTTACCAGTACGTTCCATTCTTTGACAGCATACGTGTTTTTTCCAGATTTGTCCTGCCCTTGATATGGAGTTTGGCAGTTCTAAGCGGTTTGGCGGTTGCTGGCATTCGCCGTAGATACTCAGGTTCACGTTTTACTAATTTAGTTGTTCCTGTTTTGCTTGGGCTGATCATTTTTGAGGGATGGATGACACCTTACCTTAACTTTACTGAAGTAAAAATTAATCAGCGCCCGGAGGTCAACGCTTGGCTGGATACCATTCCAAATGAAGCTGCGCTGATGGAATTCCCACGTTACATTGATAAAATTGCTCTGTACAATCAAGCATTTCATGGTCATCCAATTGTTAATGGTTACATGTCACACACACCTGCTTACTTGGTTGAGCAAGGCTCTCCCTTTATGGACCCATGGCCGACTCAAGAAGCAGTTGACATACTCCGATCTTGGGAAGTGACCTACATGTTTGTTAGCAATTCACAAAGTGAAGCTTTTTTACGTGATGTTTTACCAACAATCGAACGCATAAATGGCATTTGTTTTGTAAAATCATTCGACCAAGCAAGTATGGGATTCAAACAAACGATCGTCTACGAAATTGTTTCGACTGGAAGCGAATGTGCTGAGTAATTAAAACTATGTTGAATATTGAAAAAGTACGACAGGATTTTCCTGTTCTCCACGAACCGCACCATGAGGCAACACCTCTTATTTATTTGGATAGCGCGGCTTCATCTCAAAAACCGATTCAGGTGATTGAGGCGATGAATGATTATTACCGAAGCTACAATGCCAATGTGCACCGTGGTATTCATAAACTAAGCGAGGCAGCAACGGCCGCCTACGAAGATGCTCGTGTAAAGCTTCAAAAGTTTATCAATGCCCCTGCGGCCGAAGAAGTAATTTTAGTGCGCAACGCAACCGAAGGCTTTAATTTGTTGGCATACAGTTGGGGTGGTGCGAATCTAAAACCGGGTGACGAAGTTTTAATCACGGCGATGGAGCATCATGCAAATATTGTGCCTTGGCAGCTAGTCTGTGAGCAAACAGGGGCTACCCTCAAGCACGTACCCTTTACCGACGAAGGTATGCTCGATATGGAAGCCTTGAATGAGCTGCTGACTGAAAAAACCAAGATGTTTTCATTTACGGCCATATCTAACGTTTTGGGCACCATTAACCCGGTGAAAGAGCTGGTAGCTAAAGCTCATGCGGTGGGCGCATTGGCGGCCGTTGATGGCGCACAAGCTGTCCCACATGCAACCGTTGATGTGCAAGATTGGAACTGCGACTTTATGGCATTTTCGAGTCACAAAATGTGTGGGCCAACCGGAATCGGTGCAATTTATGGCAAAGCTGAGCACCTGAACGCGATGCCTCCGTGGATGGGAGGTGGCGATATGATTCGGCGCGTTACGCTGGAAAAATCAACCTATAACGATCTTCCCTACAAATTTGAGGCAGGCACACCGGCTATTGCCGAAGGAATTGGGCTAGGGGCGGCCGTAGATTACTTAAATGAATTGGGGATGGATAATGTGCATGCACATGAGCAAGCGATCACTAGCTACGCGCTTGAGGCAATGTCTGAAGTTGAAGGGCTGCGCATTTTAGGGCCACAAACTGCGGCCGAGCGAGGTGGACTCGTCGCTTTCACCTTGAAGGGACTTCATCCGCATGACATTGCACAACTGCTGGATGATGATGGCATTGCGGTACGAGCTGGACACCATTGTGCTATGCCGATGCACAAAATTATGGGAATAGGAGCTAGTGCGCGCGCAAGCTTCTACGTCCACACGACGACTGAGGAAGTTGATGCCCTTGTAACCAGCCTCAATCGTGCCCGTGAAGTGTTTCGACTATAATGATGGGAGATAAGGGAAGAGAGTTAAGAGTTTATAGGGCCTCTTATCTGGTCCTACCCCTCTTAAATTTTCTGACATTTCGGAGATAAGTATGAGCGGAAATTTGTACCGAGAAATGATTCTCGATTTATATGAGAACCCCTTAAATCATGGTGAGCTTGATCCCAACACTTTTAGCCATGAGGAAGATAATCCGTTGTGTGGTGATGTGATCAAGATTGATGTTTTGCTAGATGAGAATAAAAAGATCACAGATATTAAATGGTCTGGAGATGGCTGTGCTATTAGCATGGCGTCAGCTTCACTCATTACTGATCATGTTAAAGGGATGACAATAGACGAGGTTATGGCACTAGATGGACAAGATGCAGTCGATTTGCTTGGTGTTTCCAATCTAAGCATGGGAAGAGTTAAATGCGCAACCTTGCCAATTAAGACTTTGAAAGCTGGGGCTTCAACTATCCAATAAATATGTCAGAGTTTGTAAAAGTTGGCACGAAAGCTGATTTGGAACCGGGAAAACCGCTGGTGCATGATTTTGATTATGACACCGTAGTTATTTTCCAAGTTGGGGAGAAATATTATTGCATTGAGGATGTTTGCTCTCACCAAGAGGTAGAGCTGAATAACGGCCGGGTTCAGTGTGATGACGAAACGGGGCGCTGCCGAGTTGAATGCCCAAAACATGGGAGCTGGTTTGATTTAGAGAGTGGCGAGGCCCTAAATTTGCCCGCAAAAACACCAGTTAAAACCTTTGCAATAAAGATTGATGGAGACGATATTTGGGTTGAGGAGCCTGATCCTTGGTAGTCAAATAATCGCATTTTTATAGAATAGATATCAAAAGCACTTGCAACCAATGCAGGTGCTTTTTTATTTGTGGTTGCCGATTTACAGATTGTCAGTAAGATAACTGCCCGTAGATTTGATTACCCATTCAACTTTATAAAATGATGAATACAACCGATTTTTTTAACTATCCTACGGGTGGGCAGCCTAGCTCAATTTCACCGCAAAATTTAAGTTTTTGGCCTAATCAATCGGCCGCTGATTGGCGCAAACTACTTAGCTTTGGATCAACCAATCGGTACAAAAAGGGAGAGACTGTGCTTCCGGCAGGACAGACCCTTAACTCATTTACCATTGTTTCGTTTGGCAGGTTTCAAATGGGAGACACTATTTTTAACGAGGGGGAGGTCTTCGGGATTGAATCCTTTTTTGCCGAACAGCCGTATCCCTTTTCTGTAGTAGCGCTTGAGGATGGTGAAGTTGTTGCTGTAACTAGAACCGCCTTCGACAGCTTAACCGCTCGCGAACCCCATCTTGCCAAACATATTCTCTTTGAATTGGGGCGTTTAGCCGTGATTAGCAAGAACCAATAGCAAACATTCAAGCATGAATTCAAATACTATTTTTCCAAATTATATGCAGATGCCGCGCTGGTTGTCTGTGCCAGTGTGGAATGCTATACGCTTGGTCAGTGTAGGGTTAACCTTTGGGGTTATTTTGACGCTTTTTGTGCGGCCGGAGTTGGGTTTGTTTGTAGTTTGGCGGGTAATCATACCACTTGTGCCGCTTTTGTTTTTCATTGCACCTGGCGTTTGGCGCAACATATGCCCGCTGGCAGCTATGAACCAAACCCCACGGCTGTTTCAGTTTACCCAAGCGCTGGTTGCTCCGAAATGGTTTCAAGAGTACGGCTATGTGATTGGGATTGGACTGTTCTTCACCCTTGTCTCCATGCGCAAGGTAATTTTTAATTACAACGGCGCGGCACTTGGTGTTCTGCTGATTGTGTTGCTCACGGCCGCGCTCGTCATGGGGAGCATGTATAAAGGGAAATCTGGTTGGTGTAGCAGCATTTGTCCGCTCTTGCCAGTGCAACGGATTTATGGTCAAACGCCGTTTGTGAAAGTTGCCAACAGCCATTGCCAACCTTGTGTAGGCTGTACTAAGAACTGCTACGACTTTAATCCGCACGTTGCCTATTTGGCCGACATGTATGATCAACAGGATAAGTTTGCCGCCTACCGCAAATTCTTTGTAGGGATGTTTCCTGGCTTTATTTTGGCTTTTTATCTCTTGCCAAATCCCGGTGCACCAATTGACGGCCGGGCTGAATTTTTCTCTGGCATGGTCTCGATCGATGGCACAATTAGCATTTGGCTGATGTACGTTTTGTTCATTGTCATTTCACTATTTAGTGCCGGGTTCTTTTATCTGCTCGATTCATTTCTAAAAACAAGCCCGATCAAAATCACCACTATTTTTGGAGCAGTAGCCCTCAATATTTACTATTGGTTCAATTCGATGCTAATTGGAGAGCTGTTTGACGTGGGACTGCAACCAGCCGTGGCTTGGGCCATGCGCGGTCTGGTTGCGGTTTTGAGTATCGTTTGGATTGTGAACACCTATCGTAAAGAAAAACAATTCCTAGCCTTCACAGAGGCACAAAAATCATCGGTGACCAACGTTTCTTTGGTTGCCCATCGCAGTGCTTCAATAGGCAGCCCAGAAGTGAAATTTGAGCCAGAAGGGAAACGTGTGGTGGTTAAGCCGGGCAAAACCATCCTTGAAATAGCTGAGTCCAATGATCTGCAAATCGAGTCTGGTTGCCGTATGGGGGTGTGTGGAGCTGACCCAATCATGATTTTGGATGGCAAAGAAAACCTGAATAAGGTGGGGAGCGATGAGCGGACCACTCTGGAGCGGCTAGGGCTAGGAGATGATTGCCGCATGGCCTGCATGGCAAGGGTAAAAGGTGCCTGTACTGTGTCATTGAAACCCGAAAAGCCAAAAGTATTTAAGACGAGTCAAATTGCAGGCTTTAAATACGATAAGTCGGTTGAAAAGGTTGTAATTGTGGGGAACGGGATTGCCGGTGTGACAGCGGCCGACCATGTAAGGCGTCGCCACCCAACCTGTGAAATCCATCTGATCGGACGTGAAAGCCATCATTTGTATAACCGGATGGCGATTACCAAGCTGATTTACGGCCGCTCAGCGATGGAAGGACTCTATCTGATGCCTGAGAAGTGGTACAAGGATGTCCAAATTACCACTTGGCTGAACACCCATGTGCAAACCATCGATCCGGATACAAAAACAGTGCATCTAGGGACAGGTGACCAGCTTGATTACGACAGGCTGATCTTAACAACTGGGAGCGAAAGCTGGGTACCTCTTATTGAGAACTATGGAAAAGCCGGTTGCTATGTGCTACGCACGGCCGAAGATGCGATCCAGATTCGTCGTTTTGTGCAGGAAAACAATTCCAAAACGGCCGTTGTGGCAGGTGGTGGCCTCCTTGGTCTAGAGGCTGCCTATGCGCTCCATAAACTTGGCTTAAGTGTTTCTGTGCTGGAGCGGGGTGGCTCCTTACTTAGAAGGCAGCTGGATGGCGCGGCCGGAGACATCCTAAAAGCTTATTTGGAAGGGCTTGGATTGGAGATTGTCACCAATGCTAGTACACAGGCCGTTCGAGGGAATGGACACGTTGCTGGTATTCGTCTTGTGGATGAACGTGCGCTTGATTGTGATGTCTTTCTAGTGGCAACCGGTATTCGGCCGAATAATGAATTGGCAGAACAGATCGGGCTAGACGTGAACCGAGGTATTCGAGTCGATTCGGCGATGCAAACGTCTAAACCGGGAATTTTTGCGGCCGGGGATGCAGCTGAATTTAACGAGAAGATTCTTGGCTTGTGGACTGTTGCTGTAGCACAGGCTGAAGTAGCGGCCGCCAACGCAGTGATGGACGTGGGCGAAGCCATCTATCAAGAGATTGTGCCTGTAACTATGCTTAAAGTCGTTGGGATCGACATCACCAGCATTGGCCGCATTTTAGAAAAAGCCAATGATGAATTAATTACATTCGAAGATAAATCAAATTTCCAGTACCGCAAATTGATCGTGAACGGAGGTAAAATTGTAGGGGCAATTTTGATAGGATACGCTGATGAAGCCAGAGGTGTGGCTGAAGCGGTCAAGTCCCAACACAATATTTCTGCACACTTAGCCCAGCTGCGCGAAGGAAACTGGCAATCACTAATCGAGCTGGCTGAATAGCCCCAAAATACAATGGATTTAACAGGAAGGAAGTTAGGAAAATACGAGATTCTTGAGCTGCTGGGGAGCGGTGGCATGGCGGAAGTCTATAAAGGGCTCGACACACGGCTTGAACGGCCGGTGGCGATTAAAGTGATGCTGCGCCATTTGGCAAATTCAAAAGACTTTCAAACTCGATTTTTACGTGAAGCCAAAGCGACGGCAAACCTGCAGCATCCCAACATCGTGAATCTGATCGATTTTGACAAAGACGAAGGGCTTTACTTCATGGTGATGGAGTTTATAGAGGGTGAAACGATTGAAGACTACCTGAAAGGGAATAGCCCGCTCGATCTTGATGAGGCGGTACGCATTATTGATCAATTGGCGGCCGGTTTGGAGTATGCACATCGGAAAAACATGGTGCACCGTGACATCAAACCGGCCAACATGATGTTTGTGGATGGGACCCGTGATCGGATTGTTGTAACCGATTTTGGCATTGCAAAACTGCTTGATGAAGAGTCGATGACGATGACCGGGACGATGTTGGGGACCCCCCATTACATGGCTCCGGAAGTTGTAAAGGGTGAGGCGGCCGACCAGCGAGCTGACATTTATAGCATGGGGACGGTTTTATTTGAGATGGTGACTGGTCAGCCACCGTATCAAGCAGACACACCGTATGGGGTGCTGTTAAAGCAGGCAAATGAACCGCTACCTGAGCCAAGAAGCCTGAATCCTGATTTGCCTGTTGCTTTAGAAGAAGCCATTATTCGGTCTTTGCAAAAAGATCCGGCCGAACGTTTTCAAAGTGTTACCGAGTTCCGGACTGCGTTAAAAGATTTTGACGGGACTGGTATGGGGCCTAGTTTTGCTGCGACAATCAATCAACCTTCTACCATTGTTCCAGCCGTTGAGGTTGTGGCATCAAGCTCAGGTGCTGATAAAAACGCAAAGAAGGAAGCAGATGCTGATAACTCTGCATTTAGACGCTGGCTGCCTTTGTTTGGGGCGATTGGGGGTGTAACAGCCATTGCCGCCCTAACCCTGTTTCTGCTTTCTAGTTTTGGGGGTGGTACAGATGATCCAACCCCCTTGGCTGAAGCAACGGCTGCTCCTACTGCCGCTGCTGCTGTTGCGGAGGCTGAACCCACAGCGACGGATCTACCCGCGCCTACTGAGGCGAGTGTGCCAGAAGTTGAGCCATCGCCGACTGAACCGCCTCCTACTAATACCCCCGTCGTCGAGCCGACGGAACAGGTTGTTGGTAATTTTGACTTCGCAGTGCAACCCGCTTTTGTGTGCAATATTGATTTTAGTTTAGATTCAACCTCAGTACGGCTTGAGCTGGAAGATCTGCAGCATCCGCCCGGTGGAACGCTATATGTGGCTTGGCTTGCGAATTCGGCCGGGACTGAACTGATCAACCTAGGCATCATCAACAGCAATCGATACTTTCAAGCCAATCTGCTGACACCGGTAGAGGGTTTTGCTCCTGAGCGTTTTGACCGGTTGATTTTAAGCGCTGAAGATCCCGATAATTTACCCGATGCTCCCACTAACATCATACTGGATGGGGCTATCGATCCAGATACCTTTGAGGTGCAAGCGACCCTGTTAACGGATTACATTTATCCGGGTACTGAACAATATTTGTTGGCCTTACAACACTCAAATTTGGCGGCTGAAAGCTTGGCTGCTAATAATCTGGCTGAAGCCCAGCGTCACGCAGAACACACGATTAACATTTTGGAAGGGGAGTTCGGAGAAAACTTTGGTGACTTAGACAGCGACGGGCAGGCTCAGAATCCGGGCAATGGTGTTGGGGTAGCAACTTATCTGTTTGATGCGGCTGCACTGTTTGATGCCTCTGATCTCATCGATACCGATTCACCCGTTTTCTTTGCGCAAAAGGGGATAGATGTAAGCTTGGGCAGCAGCCAAAATGAAGCGTTTGAAGCTGTGAATTTGGCTCTGAAAATATTTGCAGTTGATTCGGCTGAAGAAGGACAGCCGATTGCAGACTCTCTAATCTCTACTGTTGAAGCGGGGATCAACGGTCGTGACTTTTCTGGCGATGGCAAGATTGACACCTTTGATGACGAAGGTGGCATCAATATGATCCAATCCCTCATTGTGCAGTGGATGGAAGGTAGCTACTTTCCCGATCATCGCTTGTTCACCAATTTAGACACAATCGGCACCGTGCGGTACCTTGAATCAAATGATAATCCTTTGAGCGCAGTAGAAATTGATATTTACCCTGTGTCAATGGTTGACGATCCAAATACCGGCTATTTTGTTTTTCTCATTTCCAATGAGGGAGAAGAAGTTGTCAACCTAGGGCGCGTCACGCCAGAAAATTTCCGCATTCGACAGCAGTATGCCGTGGAAGATATTTCATTGGGTAAATTTAATACAGTCGTAATTAGTGTTGAAACACTGGTTGAGGATCAGCTGCCAGATGGCCCTAATGATGTTCGATTTTTTGCAGAAATTGGCAGCGACGAGCTGGGTGTCCTGCTGCCGACTATGGTGGGGGTTGATGGCTCACCGTCGAACTTAGGACAAATGACGTTTGAAGCTGACTTGGCAAGACAGCACGTCGATTTTATGATTACTGCCCTTGCTGAAAATGACTTGACGCTTGCTCGCCGACACGCAGAACACGTCATCAATATTATGGTGGGTGAAGCTGCAGCTGAGTTTGGTGATGTAGACGGAAATGGCACTGTTGAAAACCCCAGCGAAGATGGGACCGGTGTACGTACTTACAACAGAATTATTGCAAATGATTTGTTGGTTTTTGATCAAAACACGCTTTTAAACGGCCGGTCAAAATTTTATGGGGAGCAAGTTGTTCCAGATACCCTAGAAAATCAGCAGGCATACACGGCTGAGCTTTTAGAGCTTGTGTTTAAAGTACTGGCTACAGATACGGTCGACGAGGCTGGTCCTATTGCTGGTTCCGCAAATGGGGCAGTTAATGCACTGTTGGTTGGTGGTGATCAAGATAGCAACGGGGTGATCGACTTGCGTAAAGCTGAAGGTGGCATCCTGCAGCTTGAGAATTTGATATATCTGCTCACGGAGCGGTCATTTTCAAACTTTAATCAGTAGCGTAGACTGCTCCCTAGTCGGTGTGACTTTGGATGCTCCATATTTTTGAACAAGATTTCGGCATCTAGCCAGTAATTTTTTGAGCCTTTGCCGGGAGAGAGCGGAGTGTGAGCCAATTGGCTATGATTGATGAAGCCTAGTTCAGAGAGGGAATATATGCTAAAATAGAACATGCGTTCTTTTGCATTTGCGTGTACACTTTAGTAATATGTGTTGTGGCATTACAACAAAACTCTAAAAACTGAAAAAGACAATTAACCTATGGACTTGGGAACAGTTAAACAAATCGATATCAATGATGAAATGCGGGACTCCTATCTCAGTTATGCGATGAGCGTTATCGTCTCACGCGCACTTCCTGACGTGCGAGACGGCCTCAAACCGGTACAGCGCCGCATTCTGTACGCGATGCACGATATGGGGCTAAACGCTAGGGGGCCGCACCGCAAGTCTGCACGTGTTGTGGGTGAGGTATTGGGTAAATACCACCCGCATGGGGATCAGTCAGTTTATGATGCGATGGTGCGCATGGCCCAAGACTTTTCTATGCGCTATGAGTTGGTTGATGGTCAAGGTAACTTTGGCTCGATTGATGGGGATGCCGCGGCCGCTATGCGCTACACAGAAGCCCGCATCTCAACAATAGGCGGGGATTTGCTAACCGACATCAACAAAGACACCGTTGATTTTGTCACAAACTTTGATGACACCTTGACAGAGCCATCTGTTTTACCGGCCGAAATTCCAAATTTGCTGATCAATGGCAGCAGCGGTATCGCGGTAGGCATGTCGACCAGCATCCCGCCCCACAATCTGAATGAAGTTGTGAATGCCATCGGCTACATGCTCGACAATTGGCGCAAGCTCGACAACATCACCCCGGCCGATCTGATGCAGTTTATTTCAGGTCCAGACTTTCCAACCGCTGGCGTGATTTTTCGCCATCGTGAAAGCAAGCAGCACGAGAGCGGCCAGTTTGATGCTTTGGCCAATGCTTATGCTACCGGTAAAGGGCGCATCACCGTGCGGGCCAAAGTGCATGTGGAGGAGATGGGGCGCAACAAGTCCCGCATTGTAGTGACAGAGCTTCCGTATCAAGTTAATAAAACTAACTTGCTAACCCGCATCGCTGACCTGCACCGGAACGGCAAGCTTGAAGGGCTGACAGACCTGCGCGACGAGTCTGACCGGAGCGGTATACGCATTATTATGGAGACCACGCGCAATGTGACAGTTGAAGACACACTGGCTGATCTCTATCGTCTGACGCCGCTGCAGGGAACGTTTAGCATCAACATGGTGGCTCTAGTTGAAGGTGAGCCGCGCGTGCTCAACCTCAAGCAGATGCTGCGCCTCTATATCGAGCATCGGCTTGAAGTCGTGCGCCGTCGCAGTGAGTTTGATCGGGCGCGGGCAGAAGAGCGAGCCCATATTTTGGAAGGCCTGCTAAAGGCTCTAGACCATTTGGATGAGGTGATCGCCATCATCCGCAAGTCGCGTAACGTGGATACCGCTCGTCAAAATCTGATCAAACGCTTCAAATTTTCACCGCAGCAGACCCAAGCAATCTTGGATATGCCCCTGCGCCGTTTGGCCGCGCTCGAGCGCAAAAAGATTCAGGATGAATACAAAGAGAATAAAAAGATCATCAAGGATTTGACGGCGCTTCTGGAAAACCCGAAAAAGATGCGGGGGCAAGTTAAAGTAGAGCTGGAAGCGATTGTAGAAAAATTTGGAGATCGTCGCGGGTCACGCATTGTTGATATGCTCGACTCAGACGTGACGGTGCCGAAAGATCTTATCCCAGATGAGAGCACATGGGTGATGCTAGGCGAGAAAGGGACTGTTGCTCGTTCTACCTCTACCAATGTCGGCCGAATTTCTGGCAAAATGGAAGAGATGCCGCTGATGCTGGCCAAGGCCAATACACGTGATCTGCTCTATCTGTTTGCGGCCGATGGCAAGGCCTCTTGCATGGCGGTACACCAACTGCCGCCTGCCAGCGATTTTGGGCAGGGTACTCACTGGGCAGAACTCACCGCTTTCACCCGACGCAATCACGTGGTTGGGGCGGTTGTAATACCGGCCGAACTGCATCAAGAGGGCGAGGGGTTTCTGACCTTTGCCACGCTTGGCGGAACGATTAAACGGGTGCGGGTTGAAGATTTACCCGGTATTAGCAGTGATACGTTTCCGGTGATTCGGATAGAAAAGGGAGACTCACTTGGCTGGGCTCGGCTTACTCTGGGTGATGATGAGATTATGCTGGCAACGGCCGGAGGGCAAGCGATCCGCTTCAAAGAAGCTGATGTGCGGCCGATGGGTTTACCGGCCGGTGGGGTAGGGGGTATTAAGCTAAAAGGTGACGAGGATGGGGTTGTGGCCATGGACCTTGTGCGGCCGGGAACGATGGTGTGGTCGGTGACTGATGATGGCTTAGCCAAAGCCACATCCATTGACGAATACCCTACGCAAGGCCGCAACGGGCAAGGTGTTGTTTGCCTTAAACTACCAAAAGGATCTATGGAAATGGTCACAATGGTGGTGGGCGATTCAGATACCAAACTACTCATCAAAATGACTACTGGAGCTGTGAAATCGCACGATCTAAAAAATGCTAAAGTTGGTTCTAGATCAATTAAACCCGCCTCTGTTGCCAAGGTTGGGCCGCGTAGCCGTGTGGCAGGTGTGGTTGGCTTTGTTGATACTAGCCAAGAAGTAGAACGGCGTGCAGAAGCTCAGCAGTTGACCCTGATTAACTGATTTCTGAGCAAAAAAGGTGGTTTCACCAGCAATATCCCCAAATCTTTGTCGTATTGAAAATTTCCTGCTTTAATATGTGATCTAAAGGACGCTAAAGAACTTCATAGCCCATGATTACGGTAGGAGGCCGGATGAATTTTTCAGATCACTGGGCAACTGATAAGCACGGTAAAGATTTTATCTTTCGTGTTGAAGTGCAGCGGAAATTAAGCGAAATGGGATTGCCCGTCTCTCCACATTCGCTTGATCAAATTGTGCCAAATCAGTCTGCTCACACTCATGAGAGGCAGTCTCATCAACAACAACGTTCAGAATCTGATTCTGAATCAAAGCACCATGTGCAACCATTGCACGATAATGTGCCAAATGAAGACGACGATTTTGACGAGCCTGTTGCTATCCAAATTGACCCTGAAACAGGCAAATATTTGGGACGCGTTAAATGGTATAACTTTACAAAAGGATATGGCTTTATATCCCGTGGTGGTGGAGAGGATATTTTCTTCCACAAAACCGATGTTGAAGCTGATCCACAAGAGCTTGATCGCGGTGTTTGGGTGCTCTATGATGTTGAGGAAACACCCAAAGGATTTGAGGCCAGTGAAGTCAGCTTGGCCGCGGTTCAAACACCCGGATAAAGCTCGCTTGTTTAAGCCAGAAAAAGTAACTTTTAAAAGCTCTCTCTAATTTATAGAGAGGGCTTTTTATTTGCCAGTACAAAGAGGCATAAAAGGGCAACACGCTGAGTAAAAATTTAAAGTGTAGCTAAGAACTTATCACTTATCTGCGCTATGTTAGCAAGTGCAAATTGTTAGAATCTTGTTTCTTATTCTGAAATAAAAATAGTTTTGATTTAAAAATTGAAACGTTAACTTTTTAATTTGGTACTTCCGTAATGCGATTCTTGAGCACCTCTCATCGGTGCCCTTATAACAAATCGAGTTGATTGCGTAAGTCCTTTAATCATTATGAAACTGTTTTCAGCAAAATAGATTGAGTCAGTTTGTATTTTTAGGAGAACACAAGCAGCTATGAGTAATGAAAGACATGGTGCTGTTACGATCAAAGGCAATGCTTTAACCGTTATCGGTGAGCCA
This sequence comes from Chloroflexota bacterium, assembly GCA_039199965.1. Taxonomy (GTDB): domain Bacteria; phylum Chloroflexota; class Anaerolineae; order Promineifilales; family Promineifilaceae; genus WTJY01. The sequence goes on from JBCCSO010000024.1 coordinate 17,241, forward strand.
GTAAGTGTGGGCGATACAGCCCCTGATGTGACGTTGACCGACAATGGGCTTCAACCTGTCAGAATTTCAGATTCGCAGGGTAAAGTACGTCTAATCTCTGTTGTGCCATCATTGGATACTGGTATTTGCGACGCCCAAACCCGACGGATGAATGAAGAGGCGGCTAACCTTGGCGAAGACGTTGTGATTCTGACTGTAAGCGCAGAGCATCCGTTTAACCAGAAGCGCTGGTGCGGCGATGCCGGTGTAGAGGCTGTAAAAGTTTTGTCTGACCATCAAGATATGTCATTTGGTAAGGCGTATGGTTTGTACATCAAAGAATGGCGGCTCAACCAGCGGGCAATGTTTGTATTGGACCGAGATGGGCAAGTGACTTATACAGAATATGTGCCTGAAATTGCACAATTTCCAGACTATGATGGTGCCTTAGATGCTGTAAAAGCTGCCCTCTAAAACGTATGAAGTATGAAGTGGGTTAGTCTAAAGTGACCTCTAAAGCTTGATCACGATTTGCTTTCTACTTCATACTTTTCACTTAAAACTGAGCCTACTCCACCACGTAAATCGAAATTGAATAGCCAATACGGTCTGTGGGCTCTATGTCACGGAAATAGGCATATACGGTTTTCTCTTCGAGGATTTGCAGGGGGATCTCTGCCAAGCTTGTTGTACTGATGGCATAGATGCCCGGCTCTGGCCGGGTGCGATCAAAGGGAACATTCCACCACAGATCGCGGAATCGGGCAATGGGGTCACCTGGCATTGGTTCATACTGAATACCGTAAACAGCCGGGTCTGCAATGCCAAACCATCCCAATTTAACTGACTCAACTCCGTTATCATCCATCCAAAGCTTGAGCCTCTTAAGGTCTTGACCCCAATCAATATTGCTGTCAACTAAAACATCAGCCCCATTTTGTGGCCCCCCCACAAGTAAATTAAAGTAGCTGATTTGATAAGGGTGATACCAAAGCGTGGGGAGCATGAGCAGGATGGTTAGCACCAACGCTGACCATCTTTTTGATTGAACTGAAAACTGTTTGTAAAGGACGGCTAGGCCACCGGACGCGACTAGGTAAACAAAAGGTAGAGTCGGTAATAAATGCCTGTATCCAATATTTAATTCACTGGTCATCGCCAAGCCAAAATAAATGGAGACTGGAACCACAAGGAATAAGGTTTTTCGTGATTCCCTCGATCTAGTAAACAGGACGAATAATCCTGCAACGAAACCTATGATAACAAGGACAGGTGTCTTCACTATGAAAGCGACTGGAAAGTAATGGCGGAAGCCATTTGTAGAAAATTGGCCTAAGAGGAATGACGGCCGTTCACCGCTGCTCAGCAGCGCAATGCGCTCAATACCGGACCAAAAGGTGGGCATTGGGCCGCTGTTTGCATTTAGCCACCGTATAGATTCATCTACAAACAGGAATGGGCCAAATTCAAGGCCAAAAAGCAACCACACAACAATCAGGGAACTTAGCCCTGATATTGCTAAATTACTGATGCGCGTCCAGATGCTTGAGTTGGCGTAAATGGGTAATAGTGCCAAAAGTATCCAAATGGGTACAAACGTGATGCTGGTTAGCTTGGCTGAGAAAGCTAAGCCAATGGATAAAGCTGCGAGGGCTATCTGCTTTGTGGGCCATTGTTTTTTGGTTTGGAAAAGATTGTAGACAACAAGCGTGGCCAAAAAGATGAACAGGGTGCCCCCTAAATCGGTCGTGATATACCGACCGTGAGCAAATAAAGAAGGATCAAACAATAGCCCGATAAATACAAACCATCCGGCCGGTCTGCCCCAAAATCTGTTCCCTGCGTAAAAACCTGCCAGTGCGAGAAAAATCGTCAAAAAAACGATTGGCAACCGCCCCATGAAAACCATGAGTAGTACAGGGTTGCCATCCTGCCAAAAAAAGCTGTTAGCAACCGAGTACCATTCCCGATCCTGCCATCCTGAATGTTCAGGAGAGAATGAAATGCCGCTAATGGTTTTGAGCGGTAACGCACTGAGCAGATTGATGAGCGGTGGGTGTTCGATGCTGAGCCGAGGGTCACCCGTTTGCAAAAATGAATAGCCACGAACTAAGTGGTTTTGCTCATCCATGGTTGGGCTATCATCGGTTAAACTATTGAGTGCTAACCCCCAAAATAGGCAAATAGCAAAGACCAATAACAAATTTTTGATTAGGGGGGAGGACATGCGGTCGATAGTGTAAAGCGAATCAGCTCAATCAACCAGTTAGCTAATCAAGCTGATAAGGTTTTTCGGCAGTAATTTTCAAAGCAGCTAGAATTCAATTATATGAAAAAATATCTTGGCACTATTTTGCGTGTAGGCATTACGGTATTGGGCCTTGTATGGGCTATACGCGTCATCGATTTTCCAGTTTTGTGGGAGATATTAAAAGAAGCCAATTGGTTTTGGGTATTTGCAGGGTTTCTAATCGTTCTAAGCAGCATGCCGCTGAGGGCTTTGCGTTGGTTGGTGCTTTTGAGAGGAATAGGGGTGCAAAATGTTTCTTTTTGGCAGCTAACACAGCTTTATTTTGTAGGTAGCTTTTTCAACGCATTTTTGCCTAGTGGTTTTGGCGGGGATGTCGTCCGTGTTGTTGAGGTTGCTCAAGAAGTGCCTACAGATGTGGCAACAGGAACGGTTTTTCTAGACCGATTTACCGGTTTAATGGTGTTGTTTGTGATGGGGCTGATTGGGCTCCCTTTCCGGCCGGCCGAATTTCCATCGGGATGGGCCACAGCAATTTTAATTGTTTGCTTGATCGGCTTGGTCAGTGGAACAGTTTTGCTCGACGGCCGTGTGATTAATTGGATCGGAAATTCAAAATTGGGTCAGATGCTGCCTCAAGTCATTTCTCCAGTTGGTGACGGGCCGATTGCAAAGTTTTTAGCAGCCGTACAAGGCTGCGGTTGGAAGGCGATCTGGCAGGCGTTTGGTATTTCAGCTTTATTTGATTTCTTAGTTGTTATGTGGTGGACATTGGGTGCGCTTTCTCTGGGTTACGTCGTTAGCTTCCTGTACAACTTCGTAGTGGTGCCTGTCTTTGCAATCGCCCTCATGATTCCGTCTGTGGGGGGCTTAGGGCCGCGGGAAATGCTGGCACCCTCGCTATACGCGGGTGCTGGGCTCGACGCAGAAGCGTCTGTGGCTGTCTCTCTTATTGTGTATGTGATGATGCGCTTGTCGAGTTTGACCGGAGTCTTTTTCTATATTCATCGTATTGTGAGTGAGGGGCGTAGAGCCACTCAATTGGCTAGCAGCGAAAGCTAAATCATTCCCATTAAATCTTCTTCCGAAATAATGTGAACCCCAAGG
>JBCCSO010000025.1:0-19771 GCA_039199965.1 Chloroflexota bacterium
ATTTTTCAGCAGGATAGCCTCATCCATGTCGTTGTTGGCTAAGCCGTCAGGGTAAACTTTTGCCAAAACTACGTTGGGTTCAGAAGTAGGCACTGTAGGCAGATCAGCTTGCAGGCTCTCAATCCACGCTCGATTTTCATTGCCGTTACCAGCGGCCGGTGATGCATCTGGCGCATTTAACTTTACCCAATTGGACGCCACATCCACAGCGTCTAAGTTACTCCCAGTAAAGTGTAGAGCTTCACCGCCAGCAGGGGCTTTCTCTGCATTATCCAACAGAAAGGAAAGTGAGTGCACAGTTTGACCCGATGCATTTCTAACCTGTGGAAAGTCAGACGAGTTTGAATTTGAGAAGCTGGGCCAGCTTCCTTCAAACAGGGTTTCGTCCCGACTGTCAGCAACTAACACCCAATCTGAAACATCTAGATCATCGGCTGGTAACGTATCATCACGATCCGCTCCATTGTAAATAACAATCAGGGTCCCAGGAGGCACATTTTGCCACAGGTCTGCCGCAGAAAACGTTAGATCCCCGGCCGACTCATCCCCTAAATCCCAACCCACGAGATTCACACCTTCTCCAATCACAAGTAGCTCAACCCACTCTTTGCGGCCAGAACTCCCTTGAGACCACTCGTTAATCATTACCGTTTGCGACTGTGCAAAAACTGAGGACGAGTAATTAAACGTTGAAAACTGAACAAATAACAGCAATAAAGGTAGAGTAGTAGCTGCCCCAATTCGCAGCAGGCTAGATTGTTTCATAATTTCAGCAGTGAAGGGTAAATTGAAAACAGAGAAAAGAGATTTAATTGATTGTCACAGCCGGTTGGCCATTTATTCAGCTCAGCAGCCCCTGATGCAACACCCTATTTAACTGGAAGGCGGCAACTATAGCCGCCTTCACCAACAATAAAATTTACCGAGCGTACAAGCTTGATTTGACCGCTAGCATGTCTTGACGAACCCCGGGGTTCGTTTCGACCTGCTCCATAATTTTTTCGTACCCGTGAAGGATCGTTGTATGGTCTCGGTTACCCAACTGCATTCCAATCTGAGGGAAAGAAGCCCCAGTTTCAGTGCGGGCAAGATACATGGCCAACTGCCGTGGATACGATATTGAGCGACTCCGGCCGCTGCCGCAAATCATCTCGCGCGAGACATCAAAGTGTCTGCACACTGTATCAATGACACGTGCAACGTTGATTTTTTCTTGACGATTTACAAGATCAGCTAACGCCATACGGGCTAACTGCATGTCAACCTGCTGACTAGTGAGTTGACTATATGCAATAACCTTGTTTAGCGCACCTTCTAGTTCACGAATGTTGTGACGCACCTGGTGTGCAATCATTTCGATAACGTTGTCAGGAACCTCGACATCATTTTCTTCAGCTTTGGTACGCAAAATCGCCATGCGGGTCTCGATGTTTGGCATTTGCACATCGGTCATCAGCCCCCATTCAAACCGAGACTGCAAACGCTCTTGCAGCGTTGCCATCGCTTTGGGCGGCCGGTCACTTGAAATTACCACTTGTTTGCCGCGGCTGTGCAAATCGTTAAAAGTGTGGAATAACTCCTCTTGGGTAGACTCTTTTCCAGCAATAAACTGAATATCGTCAATCAGCAATACGTCAATCGTACGGTATTTTTCTCTGAACTGGCTGGTCTTCTGAGTCCTGATCGCTTGGACCAAATCATTGGTAAACGTTTCGGAGGTGACATAGCAGACTTTCAACCCGCTATCAGCGCATTTGTGCCCAATTGCGTGCAATAGATGAGTTTTTCCAAGACCCACACCACCATAAATAAATAGCGGGTTGTAGCTCGCTCCGGGTTTCTCCGCCACGCCCAATGCGGCCGCATGAGCCAAACGATTGCTTTCACCCACAACAAAAGTCATAAATGTATAGCCCAGCCGTAAACCGGTTTTATTGACAACATCAACTTCACGAGTTGATACGACAGTTGTAGCTTCTGAATAAGAGGGTTGACCATTTTCCCTTACTTTAGCTCCATTGTTGCGCGCAGACTCTCCATTGCGGCCGTTCACATGGCTCCCGTTTCCATTACTCCTGCTAATCGCCCTGAGGCCTTCACTCATAACTTCGAAAGAAATTGTATTCTGCTCACCGGTAATCGCATTTAAGGTTCTCAGAATCGTTTCCTGCAACCTGTTCTCAAGCCAGTCTCTCGCGTAATCGTTCCTCACACCAATCACGTAGTGCTCATCTTCTGAACGAATCAATTTAGCATCTTTAAGCCATGTACTGAAAGTAGCGCGGGTCATCTGTAGCTCTAGCTCACCAAGAGTTGCTTTCCATGCTGATTCCGGTTGTTTCATAATTTGCCCTCTGCAGCTCGACAGGTTTAACAAACCTACCGGCCGTATTTAGCTAACTTATTTTTTTTTAGTCGATTTGTGGAACCTAAACTCCGAACGTGCAGTAGTGCATCGTTTACCGCACACCCCTCCTTCTTCCTAATTGCTAGGCTTCTCAAAGTCAGGTTTTGTTCCGTGATTTCGTCCGAGGATTCTAGCAAATAGGGGTCATATTTTCAATGAAGTTATGTCAACCCAATCTTAAAACGTGCAATTTTTTAGGATTCTTATTTTCAACACGCGTCTATTTTTTAACATTTCAGTTTATTCGCATAACTCAACAGAAATTATGCTGTTTACACCCTATTCACCCCCATATATGGCACAAAATACAATTTTTGACTATTTTCCCCTACGTGTTGAACTAATACAACAATTGAATATTTTAAAGAAACGAAACACCGAAATTGGATTTGGCAACTTTTTTACAAAACAATTCCAAGCAATTTGGCAAGAATTTCTAGCAAAAAAAAGCCCCGTTTTGAACGGGGCTTTGATCATCAAATTTTAGTTGAGATATTGTCGCAAGTGGCCGGCAAAATTCGGGTGGCGCAGCTTGCGCAAGGCCTCTTTTTCTAACTGGCGGATGCGCTCGCGTGAGAGACCAAACATCTCGCCAACTTCCTTAAGCGTGCGCGATTCCCCATCTTGTAACCCATAGCGCAGGCGTAAAATGCGGGCCTCACGCGGAGTCAATTGATCGAGAATTTCGCTAATTTCCTCAGTCAACATAGTCTGAGCAACTGTTTCAGCGGGAGGGGGTGCATCTACATCTTCAATGAAGTCTCCCAATTCTGCGTCTGATTCATCACCAACAGGTCTTTCAAGGTGAACCGGCTGGCGGCTGGTCCTAAGCATCCAACGTACCCGATCTTCTGGCAAGTCCATTTGTTTGGCGATCTCGTCGGCCGTTGGCTGGCGACCCAACTCTTGTTCAAGTTCCTGTGCAACTTGATAAAGCTTGCTGATACGCCCGCCCAAATGTGCAGGAATACGAATGGTACGGCCATGATTTGCCAAAGCACGTGTAACAGCTTGGCGAATCCACCATGTGGCGTATGTGCTGAACCTGTTACCCCGGGTGTAGTCGTATTTCTCAACCGCTTTCATCAGACCTACGTTGCCTTCTTGGATCAAGTCCAAGAACTGCAGGCCGCGGCCGCGATACTTTTTGGCGATACTAACAACCAACCGAGTATTTGCGCGAATCAGGTGAGCACGAGCCATATCAGCTATGTTCATACGGAGCTGGAGGTCATCATTTTCGTCTTCAGTAATCTCTTGAGAAATTTTCAATTTAAGTGCTGCGGCGCGGCCAAGCTCAATTTCCTTCGCAAGCTGAACTTCCTCGGCTGCAGATAGAAGTGACTGCTGTCCCATTTCACGGAAATATAGTCCGACCGAATCATCAATTGGTACACCGCTTAGATCGAACAACGGTGCCTCGTGCGAGCTATCCCCTTCGTAGCCGTCAACTTCTGAAGCTAAGTAAGCTAAATTTTCATTGATTGTATCTTCATCGGCGAAGGCATTGTAATCGCTTGCTGACTCAACCAAGGCGATTCCATTTTCTTGCACTTCTTCGATGATAGAGTCTAGTAAGTCTACATCTTGCTCAACTGCCGGTACTGCCCCAACGATTTGGGCATATGTGACAAATCCTAGTTCTGAAGCACTGGCAAGAACATCCTGCAATCCATCAATTTCTTCTACTGGATTGATAATATCACTCATATAAGTTTGAACCTCGTTTGATTGGATTTTGGTAAGTACTGGTTGTAGTTGTGGGAAAGAGCGTTGGAGGGAGATGTGTAAAACGGCATAAATGTTTCAAATTCTCACTAAAAAAAGCCCAATGCACTGACTCATTAACCCCTTCTTATTGGTTGACATAACCGATATGTAAACTACTTTACTGCTGGCGCAGTCTAGCATAGTCGCAGGACAAAAGTCAACCCCCGACTTTACTAATAACTAACAGGTTGTTTATGGCATGCCAAGCCGTTAGAGGTTAATGAACAGGATGCAGAGATTAAAGGAAATCGGGCTTAGATGTCAAGCCTTTTTGTTGAAAAGCCTTAAAACTTCATCAACACCTAAAAGCGGAGTCTTTAGCGTTTCCTTAGCTAGCTGAGTGTCCATTCTTAGATCTGGAGGCCAATTTAGGTTTTCTGGTGTAGGTGCAAACCTAAGCGTATCACCTACTTGTATATTCCAGAAGTCAAGCATACGCACCCCAAACACAGCTCTTGAAAGTGTCTGATTACCAACAATGTGGATTAATCCATTAAATTCATGATCGAGCAGCTCTAAGCAAGCCGAGGACAATGTGTCTACCCAAACAGGATTCCTGATTTGGTCTGTGAACAAAGTAACAGGCTGGCTCTTTTGCAAGGCTGATTCGATCCATTCTGTGCTGCGATCCTTGATACGTAAACCATAAATAAGAGACGGGCGGATAACAACGCTGTTTGCATGGGCTAAAACGATTTCCTCAGCAGCTGATTTGGATTGCCCATAAGCGTGAACGGGGTTTTTCTTATCAAGTTCAGCATAAGGGGCGTCCGTTCCATTAAATACGACATCTGTAGACATATGAATCAGCCGGATTCCGTTTCGCTTGCAACAGTTCGTAATATTGGTAGCACCTTCTATTATAGACGATGTCATCAATGCTTCATTCTCGCTGCGATTGGACGCAGCTAAATGAATAACTGCTGCTGGCTTAACGGCTAAGATAGTCTGTTCAACAGCTTTTTCATTACGAATATCTAGCTGGATGGCGTCTGAACCCAGATCAAGCTGCGTTGATCGCCACGTGTATACAACTTCTTGACCTGCTTCAGCAAAATAGGGAACCATATGCTGACCAAGGTAGCTCGTGCCGCCAGTAACTAAGACCTTCAAGATAGGATGCTCACTAAATTAGGCCGCTTTTTCAGCCTCAGGAAGCTCTTCAATGCGCTGCATAGCAGCGTTAGCAGCTTCATGAGCAGCATTTTGCTTTGAACGCCCAACACCTTGTCCCCAAGCCTTTCCATCAACCGTCACTTGGACCGTAAAGCGACGATCGTGATCTGGTCCGCTGACCTCAACTACATCGTACCTGGGAGTATGCCCATATTGGGCCTGTGCCCATATTTGGAATTCACTTCTTGGATCTTTATGCAGTGCGTTTTCCATGATAAAGGTGAGCTTTGGGCCAATCAATTCAATCAAGAAAGCTTGCGTTTTAGCAAACCCTACATCTAGATAGCATGCTCCCATCACCGCCTCGAAAGCGGCACACAGGGTTGGAATACGATGGCGGCCGCCGTTGTCAATTTCACCAGAGCCCAAACGCAAAACTTTATCTACCCCCATCTCTTGAGCAAACTCAGCCAGCGTCTCAGCGCGAACTAGGGCTGACCTAAGCGCAGTCATCTCTCCTTCGGCCATCTTGGGGTGATTTTTGAACAGGTAGTCGGCCACAATGAGGTCAATAACCGCGTCTCCTAAATACTCAAGGCGCTCGTTATCCTCCGTCACGTCAGGGTGTTCATTTAAGTAAGATCGGTGAGTAAGTGCAGTTGCTAATAGGCCGAAATCATTTATGTCGAGCCCCAAACGTTCCTCAAGCTGAAGCAAGTCATCCATATTTTACTGTCTCCAAATTTGTTTTAGTTTCTTCACGCGACCTAGTGAAATTTCTACACACAGATTGGTGAGTTTAAAACAAACACAGAGAAGGCAAATCACTTTAGAGTCCGGTAATGGTTAAATGAGCTGCCCACCATGTATTTATTTCTGTAGATTTTAGTTGATGTTGCCCCCAATAAGCAAAAAGGCCGCGACGCTGTCGCGGCCCAATCCTTAAAAATAAAGCTTGTAGAAATTCTACTGATACTTTGCCAAAGCCAAAACAGCGTTGTGTCCACCAAAACCGAAAGCATGATTAGTGACTAGGCTGAGGTCCATTTTGCGCGCACCTTCTGTCACATAATCAAGGTCACAGTCTTCATCTGGTTCAACCATGCTAATCGTGGGTGGGACAATTTGATCTCTTAAAGACAGCGTGCAGAACACAGTCTCAATTGCACCGGTTGCCCCCATCCCATGACCTGTCATAGATTTGGTTGAGCTAACAGCTACATTGTAGGCATGTTCGCCTAGTGCAGATTTGATGGCCCGGGTTTCAGTACTATCGTTGAGGCGAGTACCCGTACCATGCGCGTTCATATAATCAACATCTTCCGGCCGTTTACCTGCCATTTCGATAGCGTTCCTGATGGCGCGAGTAGCCCCAGCACCACTTTCTTGCGGAGCGGTGATGTGGAAGGCATCGCACGTTTGTCCAAAGCCGACAATTTCTGCAAGAATATTAGCACCGCGGGCTTGGGCACTTTCAAGCGTCTCGATTACTAAGATACCTGCCCCTTCGGCCGCTACAAATCCATCACGATCTTTATCAAACGGGCTAGGGGTGCCTTCAGTCCGCTTAGAGAGCGCACCAGCTTTCGCAAAAGAGGCCATTGTGACACGTGTGACTGGAGCCTCTGAGCCACCCACAATCGCAGCATCAACCAATCCGTGTTTAACAGCTAGGTAGCCATTGCCAACCCCATCGGTGCCGGCCGCGCAAGCGGTAGTTGTCGTCATGGCTGGGCCGTTCAAACCATACTGTATGGCAACCATACCGGCCGCACCGTTTGGCATAATCATCGTGATCGCGAACGGGCTCACCCGACGATGTCCTAAATTTTGCAGATCATGCTCTGTACCAATTAAGGTTTGTACACCACCTACCCCAGTGCCCAAATAGACACCAATACGGTGGCGGTTATCGTCTGTGATCTGTAGACCTGACTGCTTCATGGCTTCGTCTGCAGCGACAATTACAAATTGCTGGTAACGATCCATGCGGCGGGCTTCTTTGCGGCCGATAAAATCTTGTGGCTGCCAACCTTTCACCTCACATACGCCCCCAATTGGCATGTCCGTGATATCGACCTGTTCACTTTCATTGGTGAACCCGCTCTTGCCAGCCAGTATCGCATCCCAAGTATCAGCCACATTGTGCCCCAGCGGGGTGACTGCCCCCACACCTGTGATTACAACACGTCTGGAACTTTCGTTCATTTCCTCATTCTCCTAATTTAGCGGTTTTCTGGTCCTTAGCTGACACCAGCCCCACTTTTAGATTTGATTATTCTTTTGCATAAACACTCAAGTAGGTCAACTGGTTATGCAAATTACAAAATTATCTTATTTTTTCTTTCTTAGGACTAACGCAATCAAATTGATTTGTTGGAACCGCAAGTATTCCCTTCGGTCAGGCATCCCTCCGGGGCACCATACGAATCTTTTTCCGTCAGTCATATTCCCATTAAAGATTGTCTTCAGCCGTTGGTTTATACGAGCCTTCTACCCACACACTAGCACCTTGGCCGATCTCTTTTTTCCATACCGGCACAATTTCTTTTAGTCGATCAATACCGTATCGAGCCGCTTCAAAAGCACCTTGATCACGATGCCCGGCCGCACATGCGACAAGCGTTGTCGCCTCACCAACGCTCAGGCGACCGACCCGCTGTACTATGGCGATGCCTTTCACCATCGGGTATTTTCCCCAGATTTCTTCAGCGATCTGTTCCATCTTTTCAATCGCCATCTCTGAGTAGGATTCGTATTCTAGGTGAATTGTTTCTTCTGGCATTCCCGGCCGATTGGTTTCCCCCCGCACAGCACCAGAGAAGGTTACAACAGCCCCAACATCAGGTTCTACCAAAATATTGTGGATTTCGTTCAGGTCAGGGGGCTCCTCTGCTAATGAAAAGTAAACTGGAAACTTGTTCTGGCTTCCACCACTAACAGGGGGAAACATTGCCACCTCATCATCTGCATGGATGGGTGTGTCAGGTTCAGCAAAGGAACGATTAACTGAAACAACAGCCACCTCTATTATATTGCCAACTTCGGGATGCTGGGTTTCCATGGCAACAAATAGACTTTCAACTGTCGCATCTTCTTCTAACAGAACCGTTACGCGGGACTGACCAATTTTGTCACGCAGTGTTGCGTAGAGTCTGACTTCAATTTCCATAGCTTTTACTTAGGGTGTGGTGAATAATCAGCCGCTTTAAACTCACCTGACTTACCCCCAGATTTGTACATTAGCCTAATATCCCCGATTTTCATTTCTTTGTCCACCGCTTTTGCCATATCGTAGATGGTGAGCGCACAGACAGACACAGCGGTTAAAGCCTCCATCTCAACCCCCGTTTTTCCACTTACCCTTGCAACGGCTTCGATATCAATCGCACCTGCATTCCGATTCAAGCGGCAAACGACATCAACTTGATTCAACGGCAGGGGGTGACACAAAGGGATAAGATCAGCCGTCTTCTTAGCCCCTATAACGCCCGCCAACTGCGCTACCGTTAGAACATCACCCTTTTTAATTTCACCCTGAGCAATGAGGTCCAATGTGTTTTCAGCCATATAAACAGACCCAGCTGCAATTGCCAACCGTTCCGTAATTGCTTTTCCCCCCACATCAACCATCTTTGCCTTACCATTGTCATCGATATGAGAAAGTTTATCCATGGTGAAATTATAACAAAAGGGTCCAAAAAGCCTTCTCGGGCCATAACCATCTAACGATATTCACGTTCCAATCCCTTTGATCCTTCAAACAGGCCAAAAATCACACCAGAGTTCACTTGCGGTTCACTGTTTTAGCCAGTATGCTATTCATTACTTCTAACCAAATTTAACCAATCTTTCCACCATTTGCTTAATTTATACTATGGATGGTCCCTCTACAAAACAGCTCAATAGCGACGGCAAAACTAAAAATATAAGCCAAAGACGTTCTCAACTAAAACCGGGAGAAATGCTGCAAAACCGCTACAAAGTTATGGGGACCTTGGGGGTTGGTGGCTTTAGCTCTGTATACCAAGCCAGAGACATGCGATTTGCGGCCGTCACCAGACTGTGCGCTATAAAGGAGATGGTCACAGCTACAAAGAGCAAGGCTACGCGGGAGTTAGCACAAAAAACATTTGAAACTGAAGCCAGTATCTTAGCTACCCTAGAACACCCATCCATACCAGAGGTATTTGACTACTTTTCAGAAGGAAACAGCTACTACCTAGTTATGGAGTTTATTCGGGGCAAAGACTTAGAAGCGGTTGCCTCAGCGCGCAAGGAGCCATGTCACGAAGAGGAAGTTCTGAAGTGGGCACTACAGGTGTGTGATGTGATGATCTATCTTCACAATCAGAAACCTGAACCAATCGTTTTCCGCGACCTCAAGCCATCTAACTTAATGCTTGATCAGCACGGCCGTATACGTCTAATTGACTTTGGTATTGCCAAAATTTTCCGGGAGGGTGCAAAAGGGACGATGATCGGTACAGAAGGGTACTCGCCACCGGAACAATATCGCGGGCAGGCCAGCCCGGCCGGTGATGTGTATGCACTGGGTGCTACGCTACACCATCTCCTTACCTTGCGCGATCCACGCTTGGAGCCACCCTTTTCATGGCATGAGCGACCGATCAAAGAAAGCAACCCCGCCGTTTCAGAGGCCTTTATTAAAGTAATTGAGCGCTGCTTGGCCTACAAGGCAGCAGATCGGTATCAAAATGCAGGTGAATTAAAGGAAGCTCTCAAACAGTTCGCTAAACCAACCACGGGCAAAACAGATTTCTTTTGGCCCGGCCGGTCTGCGGAAACCAAGCAGATGGCTAGTGCTGCCCAAACAAAAATCTCTCAGCCCGAACAAGCACCACCAACTAGGCAGGGTATCTCACCGTCCAAGCCGCCACCTAACATCATCACGACTGATCCAAATGTGTCCAAAGACTATTTGGAGGTACAACCAATTTGGGCGTTCAAATGTGAGGATGAAATCCGCTCCAAACCGGCCATTTCAGACCAGCTTGTGTATGTAGGGGCATACGACAACAACTTATATGCAGTTGACATTCACCAAGGGGAGTTCCGGTGGAAGTATCCGGCAACAGACGGGATCGGGTCTGCACCCGCTGTTCACAATGAGGATGTCTTCATCGGCTCATCTGACCAGCATCTGTACTGTCTTAATCGGAACAACGGCCGCTTGAAGTGGCGCTACAAGACCGAAGGTGCGGTCTATTCATCACCAAAAGCCAAGTACAACTACGTCTTTTTTGGCTCTGATGATGGTCACTTACACGCCGTCAACATCTCAACCGGCAGAGCCATTTGGAAAGTGAACGCCCATGGCCCGATCCGCTCTTCTCCGCTAGTTACAGATGAATCGATTGTTTTTGGCACAGAAGAAGGTTATGTCTTTTCGATTGACACCAAAAGCAAAACAAAATGGCAGTTCCAAGCCCGACGCTCGGTTATTTCCAGTCCGGCAGCAGCCGAAGGCATGATTTTCATCGGGTCAATGGATAACACAGTTTATGCCCTTGATGAAAGCTCTGGCTGGGCGGTATGGCGTGCAAGAACCAATCGCCCTATCATTTCATCACCCGTTGTGCATGACACTATGTTGCTAATCGGTTCGGCCGATGGCAGGCTCTACGCGCTAGATATTTACACCGGCCGCCAATTGTGGTCATGGGCCACAGAGGGGCAAGTTGCATCGTCCCCTGCCATATACGAAGATGCCGTCTACTTTGGCTCAACAGATGGCTACGTTTACAGCCTCACAATCAAAAAAGGGCAGCTCAGATGGAAATACAAAACTGGTAGCCATGTAATTTCATCTCCCGTTATTGCAAACCGGACGGTGTATATTGGCTCATCAGACCACTATCTTTACGCCCTTCCGCTCTAATGAGTAGGTGAGTCTCACCAATTCGCGACTAGAGCGTCGCATATATTTATGGACAATCCATTCCTAGTCAACGTCAACAGACAAGAGAAAGCTGATACCGAGCCTCTGCAGGATGCCAACTCTTCCCTTTTAGGCGAAATGCAAGACTCAACCACACGCCTAGACTACATGGGCGGAGTCAGAGAAGAACCATTCATCCAGACAGCCCAACATAGTGATATTGGAACACATCGCAATCAAAATGAGGATACAGCTTTCTCGCTTGTATCATTGGCTGGTGGTGAAAAACCATTAATGCCATTCGCGATCTCAATTGTTGCAGACGGCATGGGAGGACACGCAGACGGAGCTGATGCCAGTAAATCCGTAGCGACATACATGGCACAAAACCTCATTAGCCGCATCTTACTGCCGCTCATGCAGGAGTCACCGGTTAATGATCCGGTCCACAATATTATGAAGCAGGCTGCACTAGATGCCAGTCGGATCATTCATACGAGCGACGCATCGCAGCTAGGTGGCACAACCCTTACGTGCGGCGTCATCATTAAATCAAGATTGTTCTTGGCCCACGTTGGTGATTCACGCGCTTACCTGTACGATGGTGTTAAGGAAACCATGAGCCAAATTACCAAAGATCATACATATGTACAGCAGCTAATTGATTCAGGCGAAATAACCGAAGAAGAAGCCGCTATCCATCCCAAACGGAACCTGCTCTACAGAGCCATAACAGGTGGGGATGTAGAAATCGATCTGCACACGAGCAACCTCCCGCGCAAGGGCATTCTGGCAATTTGCAGCGATGGTCTCTGGGGATCTGTATCAGATGAAACAATGCAGCAGATAATTTCAGGCTCTGTGGGAACCTTGCAGCAGAAGTGTGAGCAGCTAATTGCACTGGCTATACAAGGGGGCACAACTGACAATATTTCCGTGGTTTTAACAGAATTTAGGTTCTAAACAGGACCGGGGTATCGGTTATTTAGGACATATAGAAACGTTCAGATTAGGTATTTTTATGTAATGTCCTGTAGAATAAGGTCAACTTAAGATCAGAAGAGAGTTGTTCAATAAGATCCTCTGCCGGTAGGCTGTAAAGCGATTTTGATAAACATTAAGAATACTTTTTTCTTTCCGATCGCCTAACCACACCATGAGTGACATAACGACGACCATTGGCAAAACTCACGACCAGCATATTCGGGCCAGCTTCTTAGATTCTGGGAGCCAATTAAAACCCAAAGACACTACTCAAATTTTATACCTTTTGGCGGATATCCGCCCCGCTGATCGGACAGCTAAATCAGCAAATGCATTGCCCCTGAACATCTCCTTAGTCATTGATCGTTCAACTTCTATGAAGGGAGAGAGAATTAATCGGGTAAAAGCGGCTGCTGGCCACATCATAGAGAAATTGTCGTCGCGGGACCACATTTCAATTGTTTCCTTCTCTGATCGGGCAGAAATTATCGTTCCATCCACCCAGCCAGAATCGACTAGAGAGTTGATTTCACAGCTTAACAGCATTATTCCGTCTGGGGGCACCGAAATATTCCAGGGATTGGCGGCCGCCTATCGAGAGGTTCGCAAGGTTCCACTCAACCAGTACGTCAACCACATTATCTTACTAACCGACGGGCACACCTACGGTGATAGTAATCTCTGCTTAGACTTGGCAGAAAAAGCCGCCCAATTAGGCATCGGCATTAGCGGCTTTGGTATTGGTGACGAGTGGAACGATTCATTTTTAGACAGTTTGGTGAGCATGTCTGGTGGCCAATCAGGCTATATTCAGGAACCAGAACAGATTCTGCATTTGCTGCGTCAGCGCATTCAAAGTTTAGGATCGGTTTATGCCCACAACACGCGCATCCAGTTTGATTTACCTCAAAATCTAAAAATTAGAAATGTCTTCAAGATGACACCGTTCTTCCAGCCGCTCAAACTGCAGGAAAACAAGGTTTTTGCTGGTGCAATTGAGGGGCGTACACCATTAGGGATCTTGGTAGAAGCGGAAGTTGAGTCACTTTCAGCCGGAGCAGCGCTGTCTGTCCCTATGCAAATCTACACAGAAACCCCCTCAACAGATAGTTCTGGACAAGTTATGAGAGTTGTTCATGATGTGCTTCAGGCTGATGGCGTTTCTGCCAATACCGGTTCTCCTATGCCGCCTGCGCTCATGCAGGCTGTCCGGATGCTGAATCTTCACAGATTAAATGAAAATGCGTGGAAAGAGGTGGAAGAGGGCAATTCAAATACGGCCGCTCAACGCCTTGACCTTCTCACTCGCCGCTTTGAAGAAGCTGGATTAAATCAATTAGCCAACAATGTCAGGCACAATACCCGCATGTTGAAGGCTGGCACAAAACTTAGCACTGGCAATCGGATGGAAGTCAAATATGGCACCCGCTTGCAGCTAACCTCAACATTGCAAAGCACCCTTGAACAGGAGGGTCAAGAGTAAAATGATCACTTGTCGCGAATGTGGCCATGAGGAAATAGAAGGAATGATTTTCTGCACAATGTGTGGAGCATCTCTCATTGAGCTAGAAGGGCAACAAGCAGTACTAGAGGATGCCCCCGAACCAGAGCCACCCCCTTTGATGGGCCAAACTGAAAGCTCTCCTGAATGGGAAGAAATTATTATTATCTTGCCAACTAGCGGTCGTCGGCTACATTTTAAGCCGGGGCGAGAAATCTATATCGGCCGTAGTGTTGATGGGACCCCTAATCAGCCAGAAGTCAATCTTGAGATAGATGGTGGAAACGAATTGGGGGTTTCACGCAGTCACGCTGTAATCCGGCCAGATGAACAAGGCGTAGGCATCGTTATTGTAGATTTAAACTCAACCAACGGCACATTACTCAATCAATTTAAGCTTCCACCTGAATTACCTTATCCCATCAAAAACGGGGATGAAATTCAATTTGGCAACTTATTAATGCACGTTTTCCTCAAACAATCGGCTTAAAACAGGCTCCTACAAAGAACACTAAAGTCGCCTCACAAGTGACTGAGAGACAATTTTATTGGACAATTGTTTGCTTGGTCCAGCCTAATTCGCGCTCAACCTTCACCTAGACGTTTTGTCTACTAATATTGGACAAAATCTTAACAGAGCGTTTGAGTTATGCGATTTAATGGAAAACATATAAGTAAAGGGGAAAATACAAGGTGTCTGCTTATAGATATCACATAAATGGAAAGATTTTCTTATGTTTTCTATCATAGTTCACATCAACAATGAGCAGCCTGTTTTGGGGGAAGTTGAAAAACTGCCCACAGAAAATGCAACAATCGTCACTTTGCAAAACCCAAGGCGACGAGATGGCCAAGAGGTTCATTATATTGATGAAGAAACAAGCACAGTTATCTTTCCGTTTCATCGGATCAACTTTATTCAGGTTATGCCATCAGCCGAAGCCGATGATGTAATCGGATTTGTTCGGGAATAACCCATATTCCTATCGGACAAGTAATTAATCCAGCAGAGTGGCTCTCACTCTTTAGGAAAGTAGGAACCAATGTTAGAACAAGTACCAGATACTCTCGAATCTGCGGCACCACGGCTCATTTTAGTCGTTGACGATGAACCCCGCATGATTCGGTTTATTCGAATGAATTTAGAGCTTGAAGGATACCAAGTAGTAGAAGCTCGTAACGGACTTCAAGCACTAGAACAACTCCGTCAGCACGTACCAGACTTAATCGTGATGGACGTGATGATGCCAGAGCTAGACGGCTTTGAAACCTTGCGCATGGTGCGCGAAATCTCAACTATCCCTGTTATCTTATTAACTGTCAAAGCGGATGAAGAGGACAAGATTCGCGGCTTAGAATTGGGTGCAGACGACTACGTTACCAAACCATTCAGCCCGCGTGAACTCAATAGTCGCGTACATGCGGTACTGCGCCGTGCTGAATGGCCCGCTCCTGCACCACGTACCATACTCAGAATTGATGAAAGGCTTTCTGTCGATTTCAATCGTCATCAAGTACTCGTCAACGAAGAGCGCGTCGATCTACGGCCAACAGAATATCGTTTACTAAACCATCTCATTCAAAATGCTGGGTGGGTGGTTCCACATGAGACGTTACTGGCCAAGGTGTGGGGGTACGAATACCGTGATGAAACCCATTATTTACGCCTATACATCAACTATCTGCGCAAAAAAGTAGAAGAAGATCCGGCCGATCCTAAGTACATTTTGACCGAACGCGGCGTGGGTTACAGGTTCTTAGACTTTAGAAATGAAGACGATAAAGAGGAAGAACCCATTCAACAAGAGGCATAAATTTCCCATAAATTTTGAAAAAGTCCTTTATAAGGGTAGACAGATGACCTAAGGATGAATAAAATGTTTTGAAAAAATGACGCCCCGCTCGTGCAGGGCGTCTTTTTTTACACCAAAATAAAGGCGATGGAGAAAGCGATGGCAACAGACACAGCTCCATTTGATAATTCAAGTTCACAAGATATTTTACTCCCTACAGGGGAAAGCTTTTTTGCGCTACTTACATATCTTCCTAGACAAGAAATTGAGGAAGTTGAGGATGCTTTTAAGCTGGCCGAAGAAGAGCACGGAGATGCCAAACGCAAGTCCGGGGAACCTTTCATTTGCCACCCTCTAACTGTAGCCTCGTATCTAGCAGAGTATTACGCCGATTCACCTACATTAATCGCAGCACTTTTGCATGATGTGGCAGAGGATGCAGAGGTGACCGTTCGGGATATCGAGCATCGGTATGGATCAGAGGTCAGCCGCATTGTTGATGGGGTTACCAAGTTTGACAAAGTTACAGGGGAAGCCAAGTTAGGGAAAAAGCTCAGCAAGCAAGAACTTGCTACAGCCACCCACTACAAGCTATTTAAAACGATGGAAAATGACCTGCGCGTGGGACTGGTTAAAATTTTTGACCGTCTACACAACATGCGTACGTTAAAATTTCTCCCGTTCTACAAACAGGAAGAAAAGGCGCGGGAAACCCTACAGGTCTACGCCCCACTCGCTAACAAACTTGGTATGTGGCAAATCAAAAACGAGTTAGAAACCTTGGCTCTAGATATTTTGTACCCTTCTAGATTCAAACAATTTTGCAAAGCACTTGACGACCAGAAGCAAAGAAACGAGGCTGAGTTTCCAGCTTTAGAGAAAGATTTAACCGAGGCGGTAGAAAAGGCAAAGATAGAGCTGGTCAAAATTACGGAAGCACCAATCGATACATCAGGAGCATTTCGCATTTGGCGAGAAGAACAGGAATCTAAAATCCGGTTTGCACCGCCACAACCGGTCATTTTGCTGAAAAATGAGATTGACTGCTACACGGCTCTGGGTCATATTCACGGCCGATGGCGGCCGGTAGCCGGGCAGTTTGATGACTATATCAGCGCAAGCCGTCACAATCTCTATCGATCACTACATACGACTGTGATTTACAAGGGGCGCAGGGTCAAGATTCGCATTCGCACACTAGAAATGCAGCTTGAGTCCCAGAACGGCATTTTGTCCCGATGGACAGACACCATGAGTATGCCAATTTGGGCGCAGGAAGCAGAAAAAAAGGTTTCAAACGTATTTAACCGACTACCTGAGCTAGATGAAGAGGATGAGTCAACAGCTTATGCAGAAAAGGTCCGACATATCCTAGATGATGTTTTTGAAAACCAGATCACTGTGTTTACACCAAATGGGGATGCGATTGAACTGCCGCGCGGTGCCACGGCCGTTGATTTTGCCTATCGAATTCATACTGAGGTAGGGCACGGATGTCGCGGTGTGCTGGTCAATTCTGAACGCCAGCCATTGACCTATGTGTTGCAAGATGGGGATTCCATTTTGATCGAAAAAGAGCCAGATGAAGCCAAACCTCATCCTCAGTTTGCATGGCTAGATGAAAACCTCGGCTACATTCGAACGCGAACCGGCCGACAAGGGGCAAGGCGCTGGTTCAAAAAGCTACCGCTTAGCATGGCAAGGCAAATCGGCCGAACCATGCTGCAAAATGAGTTGGACGGGATGGGGCTCCCTTACATCTCATCCGCAGATATCGCGAGGAAAATGAACTTCAAAAGTGAAGGAGACCTTTTTCAAGCCTTAGGGCGGGTTGAAATTCTGGTTGCAGATGTCTCGAATAAGCTCTTGACAGATTTGTGGGACGCAGAGGATGAAGCAGCGCAAACTGTATATGCATACAAAAATGAATTTGTTTCCAGTCAAGCGGTCTTCTCGAAAGATGGCGATATGTACATCATTGAGCACTCTGGTGATCGACAGCTTCAACTTTGCACCCTTTGTCAGCCCCGGCCGGGAGACTCCATCGTAGGCGCTATCTCACGCAAAGAGCAGGTAATGGTTCATACTGAAGGCTGTCGTCTGCTAACTCCAGACACAAGACAGGGCGGAAAGACCATTCAGCTCCGCTGGGGGGCAGAAACGGATAGAGCCCATCGGGCGGTCACGCTCAAAATATATGCTCACGATCGTGAAGGGCTGCTCAACGACATCACCAATCTATTCAAGATTGACAAGATCAATATCAACTTTTTATGGTCAAAAACTGAGCATTTCAAAGCCCTTATCATCTTTTCAGCCGATGTGACCAACACAACAGAAGTCGTAGGCTTTTTGCACCGGGCGAACCACCTGAGTAATGTGATACACGCAGCCTACATGGGTCCCACGCACAGTGACCATGTTATCCCTGAAAAGTTCTTTGACGGAAACCCCGAATGCAATCTAAAAGAGCTAGAAAAAACATACGTTGAGGAATAAAGTCACGCTAGCTTGCTTGTAAGTCTAGTTCAATGACATTTCCGGGAGATGCTTCAAAATTCGTGATCAGCTCGTCTACTTTTTGCCGTTTCATATCTTCATCAATATGTGCATAGTAGATGCGAGCCTGCAACTGATAATTCTCAGCGGGTTCTTTGTCACGCATGTGCATAACTACTCGCAAAATACGGTCCAGTGTTTCGATAATGTTGCTCAGCCCTGCTGGTTCCCCATGTTCATTCATCAAGCGCAATTCAATGGTCGGCCGTTCGATAAACGGCGTCAGCTCTAGGTCAATGGCTACCCTTCGACCCTCTGGAGCGACTTCGATACGAGCCCGCATGATACGCACATCTTCTCTATTCTTAGGTGCATCATCACGATTATCAAAAAATTGAATATCCATGAATAAAAGTATAAGGTGGAAAGGATTAAAGGATGAAGGACGTTTACGAATTTAGTAGAGAGGAAGGAGGATATATTTTTCCCTTTACTCATTACCCTCTCCCTTCTTCCGCATCTTGTTAGCCAGACGCCGTAACCGGTGTTCAATTTCGTTTTTCAACACAAAATCTAAAACCGGCCGTGAGATCACAATCTGGTAAGCGTGGGCTGACCACATACTGGCTTTTTCCAAGTCGATGGCGTGCCATTCATAGAACTTGGCAAGCTCAAGGTGAGGGAAAACGTCTTCAATTTGATCCAGCTCAGCCATCTCTTGCCAGAGCGCAATAGCATCCCCCCTGCGATCCTGTTTCTTAAGCAGCAGACTCAGCTCACGCAGCGCAGTCAGCCGCAGCTCAATTGGCAACGCAACTGCGCGGGATAAAAAGTCAGCCAGCATTATCTCGGCCGCTTGCACCTCTCCAAGATTCAGCTTCCAGCGGCAAACTGAAAGAGCAATGTAGGGATTATCGGGCAACACATCTGAGGTCCAGTGGTTGACAACCTGTTCAACAAGCGGGACCATCGCCAGCATGTCAAGATTGTTGTGCAAAAACATCCCTTCTAACGGTCGGGGATCCCCTGACTGAGCATATTGATTGTACAACCAAGGGGCCATTCGGCCGGGGATTTCACCCGGTGGCCGCTTCATTTTCAACACATGCTCGTCTAGATAACTGAGTGATCGGCTAGGCAGATGGCTCCAAATGCGGCGGGCCGGTTGCAATAGGTCAAGATGGGGCAATTGCACAAGGTCCGGCCGCGATCCATCCATCAGCCCGGTCATGACAAAACGGGTGTCTAGGACTGGCAGGTCGAACGTCTTGCCGTTGAATGTCACTAAAGCTCTGCGCTCAGATAAAAGCCGTTCAAAGGCGATCAGCATTCCCTCTTCGGCCGCAGGCTGATGCATAAAATATTGGCGTACAATCAGCGCATCCCCCTCAAAAAAGGCCAACCCGATCATAAACGGCTGCACCCCAGCCCCAGCTAGCCCAGTAGTTTCTAAGTCAACAAAAAGCAAATCACGGCCGGTCATCCCACGCAGTCGCTCATCACCTGCAAATTCTGCGGCCGGGGACAGATCAAGATTGGCTACGTTTTGCAGCACAGACGGCCCCACCTTTTGGCTCAGCGGAAAAACTTCATCAACTTCAAAGAACGATTGTGAGTATTCATCAATCACCCGGCCGTTTGGAAAGAGTTCAGCCAGAGTTTTAAGGGTGTCCTGTGGTGATTGCTTATTCGGATGACCAAGGCTTTGCGCGAAAGGCTCAACCGGTTTGGGTGCAGGTTTAAGATTTCGAGCCCCCTTCACAACCCCCATGCGCTTCAGTTTTGCCTTGAAATCTGAC
>JBCCSO010000026.1:0-19753 GCA_039199965.1 Chloroflexota bacterium
CTCCGTATCCGGGAGGTGGTAGTGAACGCCTCCCAACTTTTGCTGATTCACCCATTTCAGCGGCCGAGCCAGAAAAGCTGCCGGTCATGGAATCACCAGCTCAAGATTTTCGACAGGTACAAGAGCAATATCCCATATCAGAAGCTGGTGACAACAACGCTGGAGGATTTCTAGGGCAGGTAGGCGGTGGGGGTGCTGAAGGCACTGTCAACAACGGGGGAGGAATGCCTTGGTCAAACTGGACTCAGCGTCAGTGGACAATAGCTATTGCAATTTTGAGCTTACTGCTACTATGCACCTGCTGCTTGTTTGTTACTACAATAATTGTGTTTATTAGACCGGATCTTGTTGGCCTAACACCAAGCTTCTCGCTTTTAGGATTAGATCTCGTTCGTTAATTTGACCGATCAAAACACTTGGAAAGGCTGTCGAAATAACCCGACAGCCTTTTTTTGATATCTAATTTAGAAAAAAGTCATGGTTCAGAAAGCTTGAAAGCAAATTAAGGTAATATTAGAGCAATATTATTGGTTTAATTTGAGAGATTTGCTAAGTGGCGAGTTTAGACACCAAATCGAGGTATTATCGTGAAAAAGGCCATGCTTAACCTGCTCTGCAATTGGAATAACTATTTGAGAAATGAGGATGGACAGTCTTTAATCGAATACGCCTTGATTTTTGTGGGGGTTGCGGGGCTGATTATTGCAGGGATCGTGATCTACGGAGAAGAAATTGTTGAAATGTACAATTCTGTCTACAATTTTTTTGATGAAAACTAAGCTTACACAATTCAATTTATCAAAGCCTGAGACTTCTGACGGTGAAAGTATCTGTACGTAGCTGGCCTATCCCCACGTTTCTTTGAACAAACCAATTATTACTTTCAACTAAAGCCTCTATTCATGTGGTAGTCTGTCTGTGCTTCTGTTACTTATAGATAACCTAATTTAAGTTCGCACAATTGCTCCGGCCGATGTCTCATCCAGCAGGTGGCACGGTCTGAAAACCGGCTGCACTATTACCCAATGTTAAATTGATCCATCTAATAGGTCTTTCGGAAGTGATTAATTACCAGAGCGTGTCTGCGCTCATTATCGGAGAAAAAATGAGTAATAATCGAATAGTTTTAAGTTTTGTTTCGTTATGTATGCTGGGGATTATGGCTTGCTCATCTGAGCCAGAAATAGATGTTGATGCAACCATAGCGGCCGGCTTGGCGGCAACACAAACAGCTATGCCTACTAACACGCCGGTTCCTACGAATACGCTGATCCCGACAGATACCCCCGAGCCGACCAGCACCCCCGTTCCAACAAATACGCCTGAATCTACAAGCACGCCTATCCCAACAGAGGAATCTGAGCCAACTGAGGCTGAGACAAATAATATTGAACCCAATGAGGCCAATTCAGGGGGGTTTGTGATCACCTTGTTAGATGATGGTAGTCAGCGAATTCAAGTGCCTGAAAGTGGATTTTCAATTGAGCTAACGGCCGCTTATGAAGCTGTTGATCCCGGTGATAATGAAATGTTGCAAGCTGCGCTTGAGCAAGCCGTGGACCAAAGTCTCTTCGACAATCAACAAATGTCAGCTCTTGCTGCGGCCGGTATCAAACTTTATGCAGTAAACACCTCTATTGAGTCATTAACGGCTGAAAGCCCAGTTGTGATCAACATTATTCGACAGGAGCTCCCCTTTGGATTTGAGCTTGATGAGTTCACAACCATCAACCAAACTCAGCTGGGGCAATTTTTTGAACTGACTAGTGAAATCTCGGCCGAATTTTTGACTTTGGGTGATGTTGACGCCTCCGTTTTGTCGTATACCGCAAATATTCCAATTGTGACCGGCCAAATGATTGAGTTTGCTAATGCACAGTACTTGGTCATTGATCCAGAGGATGACAAGATTGCCTACATTGTGACAGTCGGCATGCCCGCTTCGGTTGTCGATCAGCTGCAAGCGGATGCACTTGAGACTGCAGAGACATTTCGCCTGTTGGCTGACGAATAGATTTTGCTTTTCGTAGGCTATACTGTGGCGGCCGGGCTTCCTTTTTAATTCGCGGGAACCGGCCGCCCCCGATAAATAGAATTACCCAAGAGCCGCTTAGTTCTCCAAGGGCAATCATGTAAACTCGATCGTGTTTTGTACGCCTGCATAAGGAAACAAAGTGATCCAGGAAAGTGAAATTCAAGAGAGCCAATTACCCCCCGCAGGGGACAGCCGCATTTTAACAAGGCTGTGGGATTGGAAAGATATTGTCCCCATGCTGCTACTGTTTGGGTTTATATTTCTAGTTACCCAAATTGCGGCAATCTTTTTATCTGGTGCTACTGTGAACGCATCTGGTGGGTTTGAAACGGAACCAGATGCGTTTTTGCTGCTGGCTTACGGTCTAGGAGGGACAGCAGTCTCCATGCTAATTCCCGTTTGGATTGTTAATTTAGTGCGCAGGCGTTACAGCTGGTCAGGGCTAGGCCTTGGGGCTATTCCTACTGGTTGGGTATGGCCTGCAGTTGGCTTGGGGATTGCTGCCGCATTTATCCGCATGGGGATCGGTTATGTGCTGCTTGAGCAGTTTCCGGCCCTGTCTGAGGGGGCAGAGGCGCTGAATGAACTGTTCACGTTTGAAGAGAATTGGCAGATGATTGCGGCCGGATTGCTGGCTACCCTGATCGTCCCATTTTATGAGGAGGTCTTTTTTAGAGGGATCATTCACAACGCCATCGGCAATCGTCTGGGGATGTGGGGCACCATTCTATTTAGCTCGTTTTTGTTCGGGGTGTTTCACGGTTTTCCGATCCAGATTATTACCGCATTTTTGTTGGGATTGGTGTTGGGCTGGCTCTATGAAAAGTCTGATAATCTATGGCCACCCATCATTTGTCACACCGTAAATAACGGTATTGCGATGCTGCTGTCTATATTGAGTGTATGGCTTGAGTGGGGAATTTAGGTGTTGCATAGGCTATCTGCAATAAACTAAAAACGGCCGATGAATTCTTATTCACCGGCCGTTTAAGCAGGTAATCCCGCTTTTCTTTTTTGTGTTTGCCGCCTATGCAAAAACCATAGAGGCGATGAGCGTGGCCAAAATAACTCCGGCTACACTCAATTGTGCACCAACTCTAATCACCTTCTCGTTCTGCAAAAAAACGGACGCATCGCGGTCAGAACGGATCTGTTTCCACTGCGTGGCGTAGATTGAATCGAGGGATTGTTCTGGAGAAAAGATCGGTTTTAGTTCATACTGGTTGCTACTCATTTTTTGTTTCTCCTTCGAGCAAATACTGTTCTGCTCGATGTGTTGGTAACAGGATAGAACAGCACTGATAAAATAGCATCTGGCAAAATGCTAAAATTGGAATGGGATCATTTTGGCAAACTTTGCACTTTCATAAGCAAAAAGCTAACCAATAAGCATCCTGTCTAACAAAACGCTTTTTTATGGGAAAGTAGCTGGTCATGATGCACAAACCCGATTGGATACATTTGACAAAATCGATTGAAGGACTAAGTTAATGAAGATGAATGAGGAATTACTTAAGGGGAGAATTGGCCTTGGGACGTGGGCCATGGGCTTTAAGCCTGAGGAAAAACAGCAGGAGGTTAATGCGCTGCGAGCTGGCATTGAAGCAGGTGCGAATGTTGTCGACACAGCTGAAATGTATGCAGATGGGGCTGCTGAAGAGGTGACGGCCGAGGCGATCAAAGGATATCGAGACGACTTATATATTGTGACAAAAGTGCTCCCCTCCAATGCTAGCTATGATGGAACGATTGCAGCGTGTGAACAGAGCCTGAAGCGTTTAGAAATCGACGTGATTGACTTGTACCTGCTGCACTGGAAAGGCTCACATCCTATTCAAGGTACGGTAGATGCGTTTGATCAGCTCAAAGCACGCGGTTTGATCAAAGATTGGGGAGTATCTAATTTTGATCGTGAAGACATGCAGCGTCTGTTTGCTCTAAACTCTGGTTCTGCTTGCAGCGCCAATCAGGTCTATTATTCTCTTGGGGAACGTGGTATCGAGTATGATTTGCTCCCATGGCAAAAAGACAACGGGGTTGCTACGATGGCTTACTGTCCACTAGATCAGGGGCGCTTGGTGCATGATGAACGTATCCGGCCGATTGCGGATAAATATAACGTAACGGTAGCACAGATTGCTTTGGCATGGTTAGCTACCTGGCCGGAAGTTGTGCCTATTCCAAAATCTTCGAGCATAGAGCGCACGCTGCAAAATGTTGCGGCCAGAGACGTTCAGCTAGATGCAGAGGATTTGGAGCTGCTTGACCAGCTTTATCCGCCGCCAGACCGGCCGATGCCGCTCAAGACCGCCTAGTGATTTGACGGATGATCAGCTCTCCACCACGTTGATCGTCCGTCTGAGATGACTTCAATGGTCCCCACCTCATCTGTGCGCAGCACGATTGCTCCCTGCTCGCTGGCTCTGTGCAATACCTCTGGATGGGGGTGACCAAATCGATTATTCTCCCCGGCTGACACAATGACTAACTCCGGTTGGACAACCTCTAAAAAACCGGGTGAGCTGGCATTTCTGGCTCCGTGGTGGCCCGCTTTATAAATTTGAGCGTTGAGCTGATTTTTGCCGTTCTGCATCATTTGCCTTTCGGCCACTTCTTCTGCATCCCCAGTGAAAAGCGCCCGTGTGTCCCCATAAACGAGCCTGAATGAAAGGGAATTATCGTTGCGGCTCTCTTCGCTTAACACTGAGCCGGGATGAATGATTTCTAGAAAAACACCGTCATCAATGGTGAGCACTTCACCGATTTGTGGCACAAGCAGCTCGGTACCGGCCGCTTCCGCTCTGGCCAATAGCTCTGCGTATGGCCCTTCTCCGTCAGCTTTGGGGTATGCTACAAGCAGCTGAGAAAACGTATAGCGGTCAAATAATTCTGGCAGCCCGGTGACATGATCAGCATCAGGATGGGTTGCAATTAAAACATCAATGTGGCGATCACCTAGCGGCATGGATTGGCCCAAATGCCGGTTCATTTGCGTAGGATAGTAGCCACCATCAACCAGAATTTGTCGGCCGGTTGGCGTTTGAATCAGGGTGGCATCCCCTTGCCCCACATCAAAATAGGTGATGTGCAGCAAGCCGTCTGGCTGACTGGTTGTCCACTGCCATCCTAAAATCGTACCCACTAGGCTAGTCGTGATGGCGGCGCGCCGACCGATATTTTGGGTGAGCTTGCCTATCATCTCTTTGCGGAACTCAACTTCCTTTTGCCCAAACCAGTAGGCAGCAAAAATAATCGTGTACGTGGCAATGAATGCGTTTAGGCCAAAAGGAACGGTCACAGCCGCGAACGGAACTTGCGCTAGCTGCTGGGCCGTCTGAATCGTAAACCAGAGCGGGACCCAAACCACCCATCCTAAAAGCTGACCTAAGATTGGCCAGATGAAACCTACTAGTGTGGCGAGCCCACCCCAAATCATAATCATGGGCTGCACTGGAAGCACCAACGCATTGGCGAGCAGGCTAATCAATGATAGCTGATTGAAGTAAAACATGATGAGCGGCAGCGTGAGGATTTGGGCTGCCACTGTAACGAGCACCGCATCCCCGATGACGTTCATGATCCAGCGCACCATGTCGGCCGGAAAGCGTCCGGTAAGCCACACGCGTACTGCCTCCATAACCGGTGTGGCAAACAGCATAAGGCTCAGAGTGGCAGCAAAGCTTAACTGGAAACCGATGTCCCATAGGGCATTGGGGTTAAGCATAGTCAGAAACAGCCCTGCTCCAAACAAAATGGGAACAGATGCGTTGCGTCGCCCTAACCAGCGGCTGCTGAGCACGTAAGCAGAACCCATGATGGCGGCCCGCACGACCGATGCGTCTGCACCCACCAAGAGGGTAAATAAAACGATGGCGAACAGGGTGGGATAAACAGCATACCACCGGCCGAATATCGGGGTAAACACTGTCAAAAATATCGATGAGAGCAGAGCAATGTTGAACCCTGATATGACAACAATATGAGTAATACCAACTGTCCGAAACGCCTCATCAATATCGGGTGGCATAGTGTGGTCAATGCCCAGCAATATTCCTGACAGCAGACCGGACTCTGGCGAAACAACGATTTGCGCTATCTTGTTTTGAATATGCGCTTTGACTGAAAATAACCATGCATAAACAGAATTCCCATGCCCAGCCGCGGAGTCCAGCACGCGCGGAAAAGGCATGACCCCATACATGCCCTGACGATTCAGATAATCGCGATAACTGAATTCAGCATCTTCAAATGGAGTTTCCAGTTTGCCCTTTACGGTTAGGCGTGTGCCATAAGGGATTTCAGGAAAACGTGGTGTGCGAATTAAAACATCCCCAGTTACATCCCGGACACTGCCCGTTTTTAACTCAACATGTTCCACAGACAAGCGCAAGTTAATCGTTCTATCTCTAACATCAGGTTGATCAGACACAACGCCAATCAGGGTGATATCGGTCTCTTCAAGGTAGTGCGATACATGGGACTGGTTGAGTATCGGCTGGCTCCATAGCTGTCTAGCACCACCGAAAAAGAAGAAGGTGAGCCCGGCCGCTATCAACGCTATTTGTCTATATTTAGGAGCAAAGGCCAAAGGGATGGCAACTGCAAGGCTGGTCAAGCCACACAACAGCCACCACTGTAGAGGGATTACGTGAGGGTAAGCATCGGCCGACCAAATGCCAACGAGCCAAAGTAGGGTAAAAACAATCAAATGCATAGGTCAAAAGTTAGTCTGACTTAGTGGGTAAGCCTTCCCGGTTCCACGTGAAGACTTGTTCCCCTTCACACAAATCATTGCCAGCATCATCAAATACGATCATCATGAGTTTGAACTCATCCCCCGCGATAAACCCCATCTGCTCAAAATCTGTTGGGGCGACATTAAATGTCCCCTTTAAAACCTGTGCTAAGTCTAAGTTTGAATCATTGAGTACAGACTGAGAGCGGCTACCGGATGACTCAACATTCTCGATAATGATTTTAATGAACGAAACATTTTGCGGCAGAGTGTTCGTGCGCCATGAAACAATGTAATCTGCGTTCCCATTTGTTTGGGCCAAATTCGGAGATAGGTCAATAAAAACTGGACAATCTTGATTGAAAATTACTCTTGTCCCTTCGGGCTGATCTGGCGTGGATGCGATATTGATTGATATGGTACTGACCGGTCCGGCCGTTGGCGTGGGGCCTTCTCCTCCATCAATCGGGTCGAGGGGAATCTCAGATAGATTTAACCGGCCGTCAATCACAACATCTGTGACTTTGACCCAGCCAACTTTTCCATCTGCAAAAACAGAAACGTAATCATTTAACTGGGTACGGGTCAGAATGGGGTATACGGAGCCCATTCGAAGAATAGCTAAGATGGGATTTACTTGATCAGATGGCCCCCCATACAGATTGACATCTTTTGTCAAAATAATCTGTTTGTATAGTTCGGACGGATCTATGTTGTTGACAGCAGTTGGGGTAGATGTTGGATCAAAAGGTGTTGCCGTAGGCGTTTGTGACGCGGTTGCTGTAGCGGTGGGCGAGGCCGCTACCGTTGGCTCGGCCGTTTCAGTTGCTGTGGGTGCTGAAGTTAGGATCGATATAGGAGTGGCCGTTTTATTGGAGAGGACTTGGACACTCGTAGCTGTGGCAAGAGCCTCAACTACCGCCGTAGAAGTAGCTGTTACAAATGCTACAGCGTCAGCTGTAGGTGAAGCGTTGCCAGGACCCACCATTAAGCTGGGTGTAAAGAGCATGGCACCTACCGCCACCACGGCAGTGAGCAGAACAATGTATGTGCTGCAAGAAAGTTCAATGGGCCCAATTTTAAAAGTTGATCCTGTTCTTAATCCTCCCTTTTCCTCAGATCGCTCTTTGTCAGCTTGGCTATTCTGCTGATCTAAGATGAGGGTGGTAGATTTTTCACCTACATCATTAGGCCCAATTATCAGTGTTTGACCAAATTCTTGATCAAAACTAGCATCCCACACGACATTTGGACGTTCCCGCTTTAAATATACTCTAAATTCCTCTATTTGTTCCCTGTTAAATTTGTCATGAATCGACTCTAGAAGAAACATAACAAGCCTAGATTTTTTTCCACTGGGAGCATTCTCATAGTCCAAACCGTACTCTTTGAAATCAAAAAATATAGCTTGGATCGTATCAGCAGAGAATTTATCTTCAATTAGCTTGCGCAGTCTGGGGGGCTGGCTATTGAACTGGTCCATCTGTGTTCAAATAACTGTGGTGGTGATTGTAATTATGTGTTGTAAGTCGTACTTCAGTAGGTCATCAAAATATGTAAACTGAGTAGCAACCAAAGTGTATTCTAGTCAACATTAAGAGTGGGAGCAAGCTAAACGCATTATTCTTGGGCTTGCACCAAAGCTATTGTTTAACCCCCTCAGCACACAACCAATTCGGAGATTTAGATGTTTGAAAAATCGATGCGATATGCGGCTACAGCCGCTGGTTTTCTCTTTGCTTTTCTGTTTTTAATGGCTCCATTTGCATCATCGGCCGACACTGCTGATGTGGGAGATGTCATCCCGGCAATTAGCTGCTCTAATGGAATGGAAGCCACCATCTTTGTAGAAGGGTTATCAGGTCCTGATGCGCTAGCCGTTGATGACAATGGAGATTTATACGTGACGGAAGAGTCAATTGGGCAGGTCACCAAAGTAGAATCAAACGGCAGCGTGGTGGCGTTTTTGAGTGGTTTGAACTCACCTGAAGGAATCGCGTTTGCGGCCGATGGCACGCTCTATGTGGTTGAAGATGTTGTTGATACAGGAACTCTCAAAAAGAGAGCAGCTAATGGGATAGTCACCACTGTGGCTAGCAATTTGTCTAGCCCTGAAGGCATAGCGATTAGCAGCAATGGAACGATTTATGTGACAGCGTCAGATGCGGAGAAAGCCGCAAATGAGGATGGTGCTGACTACCTCAACTATGCAAGCTATCTGTACGCGTTTGCGGCCACTGCTCCGCATGCGCAGTCAACCTTGATCGAAGCGGGACCAGCCGTCACCATAAAAAGCTTCACCGAAGTAGATGTTGATCAACCCAGCTTTTCTGGTATCGAAATCGGGTCTGATGGCAAGATATATGTTGCTAGTGAATCGTCTGGAGTTGAGACAACGCGGATATTGAACGGTGTGACGGGAACCTTCAAGTCAAATCGAAGTGTGTTTGTGTTCGACCCATCTTCACTACCTCTTTCGCAAAACGACTTGCCTGCTTTTGCCTCTAATTTGACAGTGCCAGAAGGCATACGTTTCCAAGGTGCTAGTCAAACCTTTCCGCTACTGGCGGTGGAAGAAGGTGGGCTTGATCCAAGCAATCTGGCCGGTCGTTTGGTGTCTATAGACTCTATGGGAATTACCACAGAGCTGTGCAGTGGATTTGATGAAATAGAAGATGTTTTGGTTGGGTCAGATGGAGCGATTTATGTCACCGATGACACCAACGGCTGGATAATCAAACTTGCGCAGCCCAAGATTGCCACAGAAACACCAACAGCTACTGCTGCACAAACAGCCATCCCGGCCGCTACCCCGACTGGGACCAGTATGCCGATGGAAACAGCAACGCCTGAGCCCGGATCAACCAATACGCCAACGGCTCAATCAACTCAAGTTTGGGATGAAGAGGTGTGGCTGCCTCTTATCCAGACGGAGTGAAGATTGCCGCAGTAAAAATGTCAGCAGTATTTTGACGACTGTTAGGATTGCAAAGGTGTTGACTGGTCATTGAATTGTGGATTCGGCTGTGCCAAAACGCGGGCTATTGGTCTAATATCCAGCCACCATTGCACTTTGGGCCGGCCAGTTTTCGTATTCATCAAGCGGGGAATATCTTCCATCGGGGTAAAACGATACTTGCCGTTGATCATACCCAAGCAGGAGCTTATTGACTCACTTGTCTTCTGGTTTTCTATCGCCATAATCGCCTTGGATGCGAAGCGAGTAGCATAAATGCGGTCAAACGGTGTTGGGTTTCCACCTTGCTGGATATGACCCAAAATAGAGCGGCGCACCTCAAACGTATCGCGCCCTTCTTCCTCAAACAGACGTGAGATAAAGCCGGTTGTGTAAGTTAAGTTGGCTCGTTCACTGCGTAAAATCACCCCCAGCCGCTTTCCTTGCTTGAAACCAGAAACCAGCATGTTTACATCTTTACGTAACTCCTTCAGGCTGATGCCCTCTTCTGGCAAATAAACTCGTTCTGATCCGGTGGCTAGTGCCCCCATTAAGGCCAAGTAGCCGCTTTTGTTCCCCATTACCTCAACCACAAATACGCGGCGGCTGGCAACGGCTGACTGTTTGATCTGATCAACCGCATTCACAATTACGTTGAGCGCAGTGTCTGTACCCACTGCGAGTTCAGCTCCCGGCAAATCATTGTCAATAGTGGCTGGCAAACAGATGATCGGGATGTCGAATGCGGGAAAGTTGTTCCGCTGAGTGTGAAGCGTCATGGCAGCTTCGTAGCCTGACCATCCGCCAATAACAATGAGGGCATCAATTTTTCTTTCTTCGATAGTGCGCGCGACGGCATACAAATCCCGTCCCTCTATGAGCTGTCGGCAGGTGCCCAAGTTTGATCCGCCGGTGGGAGCCCAGCCGTTTACAGACATCCAGTCTAGCTCTTCGCCTTGATTTTCAATCATGCCTTTAAAGCCGTTGTAAAAGCCAAAAATAGAGTGGCCTCGATCAACCGCCAAGCGTACTGCCGCGCGGACAGCCGTATTCATACCCGGTGACGGTGCCCCTGCGTTTAAAATACCAATTTTTAGCCTCTTTGAATTGACAGGATGCTCGTGAGGGGTAGCTCTTACCAAAGTACGCAGCGTTGCAAATGCCTCGATAAAGCCGGGGCCCCGGAGCTTCATGGCTGTGTCAAAATCAACGTTTTTTAGAGCTTCATGGATCGCCTCACACTTCTCAATACAGGATCGCAAATCTGTGCGAACCATCCGGTTAGCGACCAAGCCGATCAAAACGCTCAGCTTCGCTCCGTTGGCTTCTATAAGGGCATCAACCGCGTCTTCACCTTGCAAAGTGCCTAAGTTGCGGTCAAACGCACTGGGTGAACCACCGCGCTGAACATGACCCAAGATCGTGACGCGCGCGTCTTCTTGCAACTTGTCTTCAAGCACTTGGCGAACATAACTTGCTGAAATCGGATTGCCAGATCGATCTTGCGCCCCTTCCGCCACAATCACAATGCTGTCTCGACGGCCGACTTCTCGGCCGTGTCGCAGCACATCACACATTTTGTCTTCCCACGCATCTAAGTTGGGGGGCGATTCGGGAATTAGGACCCAATCAGCTGCTGTTGCGATTCCGGCCATTAGGGCTAAGTAACCACAGTTGCGCCCCATCACCTCCACTACAAATGTACGCTGATGGCTTGCGGCTGTGTCTGTAATCGAGTCGATGGCGGAGGTTATACGATGTAGGGCGGTATCGGCACCCAGCGATATGTCTGTCCCGATCATGTCATTGTCTATTGAGCCTGCAATTCCTGCGATTGAAAGATGAGGATGGGCTTCGGCCGTTTCTGGCAAAATCGTTCCCTGCCGGACAAGTTCTGCGACATGGTCTGGCCACTCGGTTTGGAGCAAGAGCGCACCCGTTAGGCTACCGTTTCCCCCAATTACAACTAGCTTGCTAATGCCTTGGCGTAATAGATTGGCGGCCGCTTTCTGACGCCCCTCTACTGTGCGGAACGACTCTGAGCGCGCAGTTCCAATCACTGTGCCACCACGGTGGAGGATACCCCCTACATCAAACCAGCCGAACGGTTGGATTTTGTCGCCACCATCAACCATGCCTTGGTAGCCATTGAAGATGGCGTAGATTTCACCACCTTTGTCCAAAGTCGTTCGTACAACTGAGCGGACGGCCGCATTCATGCCGGGTGCATCGCCTCCGCTTGTCATCACACCTATACGTTTCATGTCTTTTCCTAATTTCTCAGTGACTCACAATGTGAACAGGGACAACCTATTTACGGAGTCACGCATTTGGCTATTTGGGTTTGCGTCGTAGGCAGCTCATGGGATAGTGGTGGTGCAGGTGGTCTGATTTAAGGGGGTGTTGCGCTCTGTTTGTTGAATGGTCTGTTAGAAGTTAAAACAACTGATCTGTTGATCGGTTACGCCACCAAATTTGATTGGTAGAAAAGCTGATACTTCGTTCGACGTGATCAAGCCAATCACCGCTTAAAATTTGAGGGAGCCCTACCACCAATTGGGGCTGTCCCAAATAGGTCCAAGCTTTAATCGTTTCACCTGATTGTAAGTAGACATCGCGCAATTCTCTCTGATAAGGGCTGTTTTCAGGATCGGCTGAATCATAATTTTCTAGTATGTCTATGCGTTTCATGATCCGGTTGTAAGCATCAGGTTCGGTCCAAATAAGTTGACCAAACACTTGCTTGCCATGATCATCTGAGATAACCATCATTGGGAATGAGGGGAAGGCAAACAGCTCTACTCCTGATAGGTGCGCTGGTTTATTTGCCTCTATTTTATTTTCCCAAAAGTGGTCATTAGGCTGACCGGGGAGGAGCGTGCCGTACACAAAAAACGGATATTGTCCCATGATGAAGAGTGTTAAGGCTTCCACAGTGGATCAACGAAACTGAACTTGGTTAGCTTTTTAAACGCTGCGGAAGCCTTAAATTGGTTATTCAGTAGGTGGGTATTCAATTTCAATTAGCTTTGCTTTAATGGTCTCCCAGCTAGCGGGGGTTTCCCACTCAACCATGACTCTTTTTGAGTCGATATCTGCTTCGACCATCTGAACACCTGCGATTTCGCTCACTTCTTCTTCAATGGCGCTGGTGCAGTGACCGCATGAAATTTCTTCTACTGTAAATACTTTGCGTTCCATAATGAATTACCTGTATATGTGAATGAGGGGCCTATTGCCTCGCTGCGAGTAACAATTAGATCAAATTTGCAAGCTCAAGACGAGTGTAATTGATACAAATATTTAAGCGATTTCTTGTCTAATATTTTCCAATTTAAAAATGATAGTGTCAATTAGATTACATTGATTTTTAAATCTTACCCCCCAAATTTCCCTGTTTTTAAAATTGTCAGGCTCGTAAAATAAGAATAAAGTGTTAATTAAAAAACAGGCTTATCGTCAATTGATAGACAGTGATGCTAAAATTTTCTAATGGATGTGCTCCAAGTCACCCCGTTTGTGAATAGGACCCCAATATCGATCTTCTTAAGTGATGCCGTAAGGCTGGATCGATAGCGTTCAAAGTGGATTAGCTTGATATTTAGTTACGAAAACGACTTAAGGTTGTTCATTTGGGGACCGGGTTGATGCGAGAATGAAGTACAAATTTCACCTTTGTTTGCTAATCATTATTTGTGGCTCGTTTGTCTGGTTACAGCCAGTTTCGGCTGTTGAAGATCAAAGCCATTGGAAAAAAAATTGTCGGATAGATCCGGCCGATGAGCGCAACCTCATTGAAATAGATGGGGAGCGGTACCTGCAAAATGTTGACCAGAAAGTTTATTGGGAAGTTGCCAATGATTTTTGCGTGTCGCTAGACCTGCTGGTTGCCTATAATTTTGTCTTAGTCCCTCGCGAGCCAAAACAGTTTTCACTGATCAAAATACCACCCGGCCCCGAAGAAATTGGCTGGATTCCCGGCCAGTCAGAGTTTGTGCTACCGGAAGCATGGTATGAGCATGGGGGTGAACCGCTTTTGGGCCCCACTGCTCCAGATGAATTTGGATGGCCAGCCAATGAAGATGATGTGATGGTTAGCCAGCTTTACCATGAATCTCATCACGGGCTTGATTTAGCAGGGAAAATCGGAACACCTATTATTGCAATTGCCAATGGTAAGGTGATTCGAGTTGATTATGATCACCATATTTTTGGTAAGTTGGTCGTGATCGATCACGGAAATGATGTAATGGGCGTGTATGCTCATCTGTCAGAAATTGACGTGCTTAAAAATGACTACGTGGAAAAGGGAGAACTGATTGGGGGGCTGGGTAATACCGGCCGTTCAAGCGCGCCACATCTACATCTTGAAATTCGGGAATCGTTTCGCTATGTAGACCCCTGTGTGTATGTTCTTGGTTGCCCTGACGGTGCGTTCCACGGCCCACGCTATCAAGACATCACCCTAACGGCCGAAGAGCGGGCACAGCCTGAACCAACGCCGACACTAGACGTTGTAGTGGGTGAAGGTGATGAAGAAGCTGGCACTCTGAACGGATCACCTCCTTCATTAGACACAGAAGACACAGACGAAGATGCAAAGTCAGGCGAATAACGGTTAGCTCGTGCTGCATGGCGCAAGTGGCTAGTGGTTTGTCAATCATGGTGTGATGGAAATATCGGCAAGACAAACCACTGTAGGCTACGTCAAGAGTTTCCATCTATCCATCCTTGACGTAGCACTAGCTTGCTCTACCAATTTGCATTAGAGTTTCTTTCCTCTAACCAAACTCTCGTTTTGCGAGAGAGCCCCAAACGGCCGATAATTGAGTCATGCAGTATATTCAATTGATTGAGTATCAAACACAGTCATTTCCGGCTGAAACTTTCTCCTCAGATGAAATCCAAACCCTTTGGGAAAACCATCGGCCGGTTTTGCACATTGACCCGCCATCGTTCCAAAATGACTTTTGCTGGGTGATGACCCCGCAGGGATGGGTGGGCCACATCCCATTATCTGCTGAAAAAACGATTGTGATCCAGCCTAAGGTGCCGGTGCAAAATCTGTTTGGCATGCTCAAACAGGTTTATCGGTTGCCAAGTTTTAAATTTATCGATGGGTTGACTCGTGTTGAAACACTAGAAGGGATGCTTGATCTGTTGGCATTTGAGTTAGCATCACGCGTGCATGATCGTTTGCGCCAAGGGATCTTTCAGACGTATTTAAAGAAACGTGAGCCGATATCTGTGGTGCGCGGCCGCGTTGATAGTCGCTGGCTAGCAACTCACCCGGCCGATAGTCAGATTCAGTGTGACTTTACTGAGCAGACGGCCGATGTTCCGTTTAATCAAGTGCTGGCTTACACCCTACGGTTGATCGCTGTTGGTGGCGCCTGCTCAAAAGAAACTATGCGTATAGTCAATAAGGCTTGGCGACAAATGCCGGTTACCATGTTGACCTTTCAATCAATCGACCTAGCCGACTGGGGTTACTCCCGGCTCAATGCAGATTATCGGCCGATGCACGCTCTGTGTCGCCTTTTTTTAGACGTGCTTCAGCCCAAGCATCAGCCAGATCAAATAGGTCACCACATGCTTCCGTTTCTGGTCAACATGCCGGTGCTTTATGAAAAGTATGTGGCGTCTTGGCTGGGGCAAAATTTGCCGGCTGGTTACTCTTTGCGTGAACAGGAGCGAGTCGATTTAGATACAAATGAGTCACGCTATGTTGACCTTGACCTTATTATTTTTGACGCCGTCAATAACCCCGTCATTGTGCTGGACACAAAATATAAAGCAGGGGAGCCAACCAATGATGACATTTATCAGGTAACTTTTTACGCGCGTGAGATCGGATGCAGGTCGGCGGGGTTGGTGTACCCTATCCGGCCGAACACACCGCTCAGCGGCCGGAATCAGGAAATCACCTACAGAGCCTACACCTTTGCGCTTGATCACAATTCAAATGAAGCAGGAGCCGCATTTCTCAAGCAGTTGGATTTATAAACGTAGGATCGATCTAACTTAAAGTTACTGCTTATTGGCTACCATTCTGCCGATGAGTAAAAAAGCTAAAGTTAAATTAACTGATCTGGATGTCCGTTCTATTGACCGGATTATTCAAATGGCGTGGGAGGATCGCACCACGTTTGATGCGATTGAAGAGCAGTTTGGCCTAAAAGAGAAAGATGTTATCAAGTTGATGAGACGAGAGATGAAGCCTTCTAGTTTTAAAATGTGGCGGGAGAGGGTGACCGGCCGGAAAACAAAGCATCTGAAAAAGCGTGATTTTGAATTTGGCCGCTTCAAGTCAGAAAACCAAAAAGCACGATTAGGGCAAAAAAAATAGGCCAGCCCTGTTAGGGACTGACCTTTTGAAATCGACTTTCTTTTAGAACAAGTCGATGCGAATACCCGTCATAATTATCATTCGGTTACCTCCATACGAATAAACAGTTCCGATTAAACATGACCTTGTAGAAGGTCGGCACGAATATTAAACATAATGAACATTATAGAGCCTCTTGAAACACTGTTTTTTCTGCCGTCTCTGCAGATTCTGCACCTCTAAATATCCACATCATAAGCAGAGCGGCCGAACAGACAATGGTGCCACTAATTAAGAATACTGCCCGACTGCTTAGCGTTTCTGCCAACAACCCGGCCGCCATCATTGAGATGAGCGAAGCCACTTGAATAATTGCATTTACAACGGAGCCGACACGCCCCAACATCGCCTTATCGGTCGCTGTTTGCATAATGGTGGCTGAAGCTGCTTGCATGGGTGTGACAGCTAAACCTATCGCAAACAGAATTGGGAAGAGCTGCCATAGCGCATTGAGTGGTGTTAAGAAGAGAACGAAAATACCTAGTAAAAATAGCGCCACTGATGAGATGCGGGTTGATTTGAACCGGGCTGCCAGTGCGGTCACGAAAATCCCGGAAATGATCATGGCTGACGCTTGGGAGAATTCAAGCGCGGCAAACCATGTTTCAGCCACGTTTAGCTCATTGATCACAATGATTGGGAGAAGCACATTGATGGCGCCTAGTCCTAGCATCGCTGCACCAAACCCAACGGCAATACCGGTTAATAAACGATTGCGGCCGATAGTTCGTAACCCCTCACTCAATTCGACTCGAATATTTCTGATCTGCTCGGTGGCATTCCCACTGCTTCTTTGTGGTTTTTCTACCAGCACGATGCGAGAGATGAAAAATGCTGCAAACATAAATGTGATGACATCTAGGGTGAAAACAGCCCAGTACGCATCAAACACGCCGATAATAAATCCGGCTACAGCCGTACCGATCACTCTGAACAAGACCATGCTGATCTGACCTAGAGAGTTGGCTGCCATCAGCCCGTTAGCCGGAACCAAATTAGGCGTGATGGCTGATCGGGCTGGCATGAAGAAGCTGTCGATGGTTGAGTTAATGAATGCCACTGCGTACAGGAACCATAGGTTTTGCCATCCCATGACTGCGTATAAGATGAAGCAGCATACCATCACACCGCTCATGATGTTTGACAAAATCATGACCCGACGACGTGAGAAACGATCCACTAAAACGCCTGCTACAAGCCCGATTGTTGCCATGGGTAGCCCAATCGCAATGAGCAGTCCGGCGATAGATGCGGCCGACCCTTGAGTAATTTGATTGACAAGTAAAACCAGACCAAAGTTAGTCAATGAATCACCAAATACGGAGATGATTTGACCAAACCATAGCTGGCGATAATTTTTGATTTGTAACACGTCTTTAATTGAAAGAGGAGCGGCCTCATCTCCCGACGTGGGGGTATGGACATTGTCTGCCATGGGTTTACTCCTGTTTTTTTGCGATTCAGGCAGCGTTAATAGACCTGAAGGCATTTTGTATGACTGATTCGGTTTGAGAAAGAGGGTCAGGCAGGGCCTGTGGCTCAAGCGAGACTTGAGAGGGTTATTTAATTAGACTGTTAGAAGATGAATAAGTTTCATTTGTCTAGTAAACAGCACTGGAACATATTTATTCAACTAAGGAACGTGAGCTAAATAACTGTCATAACTGACTGAGCGTTCCTTCAAAACTGCTTTTTTGCAGTTTCGAAATCAGATAGTTACGTTCTTTTCAGTCCTAATCACTATCTGCTGGTGGTTGTGGGAAAAATGCAATCGTATATCTGTATCCGACAGTGTTTTCTGAATTTTGATTTGCTTCACTGTACTCACCAAATTCGGTCATGATTTCCTGCATTTTGGTGCCAAATTTTTCAAGCTGTTCTTCTGTTAGCTGAAAGTGACCCGACATAATTGCGGTTGTGCGCTTTGGGCCTTCTTCATTCAGGTTGATTAGACCTGCTTTGGCCGCTCTAGCCGCCATCTTTTGCGTACTGCTGAAGATGGCGTTGACCATGTCTGAGAAGTCATCTTCGGAAAATTCAGTATCCTCACCAGAGAACAATGTTTTGTCAACTATGTATTCTTTCGCGGTGACTGCGTACGTCTTTTCAACAATGCCAGATACGATATTGGTCTCTACGACTTGAATCGCCTTGATCTGCTCCATTTGTCGAATGTGGTAATAGAGCTTGGTTGGATCAGCTTCAATTTCTTCAGCGATTTCCTTGACCGTTTTAGGCTGAGTTAAGCTTTGCAAAATTTCAATCCGTTGCGGGTTGGTAAGCTTTTTCAGCGTGTCGAGATCTTTGATAATGAATTTGTCTTCAATGGGGTAATCGTTGTTTTTCGGCATTGTTTAAAAATTCCAATCATTGTAAAAAGTTTCAATGATAAAAAGAAGTATAATGTTTAAATTTATTGTGTCAAGGGTCAATTTGAAATTTTTCGTACCATTGTAAAATTTTACAATAACTGTTTCGGGCGATTATTTTTCGGAACCGTTCAAAATCTTAACTCAGTGCGTGGCACTCCCTGTGGAAATCTTCGAATTGCCATCATTTTGCTAGGGAGTGCCACGCACTGTCGAGAGAGCGAGCGGTATTTGTACAGCGGCTATTGCTTCCAATAACTGCTACCATCGGCCGTGCGTTTGAGATAGCCAAAGTCTACCAAGTCTCGTCTGAGCCGGGCCGGGTCTTTGTACGTGTGCCATTTATTTAGTAGCTCATTGACCTCTTTTTCAGAATATTTTTTCCCTTTTTCAAAAACGTGAGACAAAAACTCGATAACAAGCTGCTGAGCGCTTTGTTTGTTTGGATATCGGTAGATTACCCCATCTTCGTTGAGAAATTTGCGCAGTTCGGCCGGTTGATCGAGCCTTGGATCATTTAGCACCATGCGAGCATTTGACCTAGACAGCAGCGTCTCCAGCATAAACGTGATTTCACCCAATCGTTTGCGGTTCAGCTTAAAGATTTTGGTGGCATCGCCGTCACGCGCTTCGATGATGAATCCTGCGTTTTTGAGCTGCTTGAGCTGTCTTGACACCGTTGGCTGGCTGACATCGAGCTGGTCGATAATCTCTTGTGAGCGCATCCGGCCGAACGCGGACAGCATCTCCAAAATTTGCAGGCGCACTTCATCAGATAAAGCGTTGGTGATCCGCATGACTTCGCTCCGCTGAATCGGTTCATAGCGCATGGGCAGCTTGCGCGCGTCTGACGGCACAAAGATCCACAGAATCTCTTTGTGATTAAAGTGGGCCGCTTGCAGCTCGAGCCAAGGCGACATACAAAAAACAATCTCTTGCACCCCTTTGAGTTCCCGGCCGATGAATTCTGGCACCGGCCGCCGCAAGAATGCGCGCACGGTTGCTTCGGCCGACTGCGTAGGCCAGTCTCGCGTGTTTAAATTATTCGTCATTGATCGCATCTGATGAATTTTGCGATCCCACTCAGCCATAAAGTAGGTGCGCCACATCTGCTTAAAGTGATTAAACGCTTCGAGCATCTCCGTGTATTCTCGCAGATCATCGGTCAGTTTAGCCTGCGACAAGCTCATCTGGAGGCCGATATTCGGGTCAATTGCCCGGCCGATTTCCGATAAGTAGTCGGCAAACAAATCGTGTTCTTCATTGGGCA
>JBCCSO010000027.1:0-19494 GCA_039199965.1 Chloroflexota bacterium
ATAGCCTAATGCCTCACATCAGCCTGTTGGGCGACGGCCTGCACGTGGTTGAAGTTGATCCGGTTGATCCTATTCTGCAGTTTTCGATCATCGAAGAGTTTGACGAGGAGACGGGCGAAGCCAGCATTTATCTGCGGGCCGGATTTGGATACGGAAGCTATGC
Source organism: Chloroflexota bacterium (assembly GCA_039199965.1). Classification (GTDB taxonomy): domain Bacteria; phylum Chloroflexota; class Anaerolineae; order Promineifilales; family Promineifilaceae; genus WTJY01. The sequence goes on from JBCCSO010000027.1 coordinate 164, forward strand.
TATCGACTGGAGTGATAAAATCCAGTTTCATTTTTGGCGGATGGCCGATTACGACCCCGAAAACCCTGTTGAGCTGCTGATGATCAAGCGGAATTTTTCGGCCGAAACGGACTATCTAAAATTCTTTGACCACAGAAAATACGGCCTAAACAAAATGAAGCAGCTAGGAGCGGGATACTTTAAGCTGAAGCGGGGATTAAACGCGGCCGAATTTTTGCTGGCCAATGCTCCTAAATTAGCGGCTGATGGTTACCCGCTTTTTGGCGAGCAAAAGCTGGAGTACAACCGCATCAACCGGGAGCGGCCGACGCTCGACATCGGCGTCACCTCATACACTGACTGGTTTGATCTGAAGCCGCTCATTCAGTTTGGCGAGATTCCAGTCCCCCTTGAGCAGGTGAAGCTGGCGGTTAAAAATCGGCAGCCTTACGTGGTGCTTGAAGATGGGGCTTTGGGGCAGATTCCCGAGGAGTGGTTTGATCAGCTAAAGCCGATGTTCGGCATGGGGAATCAGGATGGAGACAGCGTCCGATTTGGTAGTCAGCAGGTGCTGCTGATCGATCAGCTCCTGCAGGCGGCTGACACCCCATCGCCCGATGATCATTTCAGCGAGCGGCTGGCTGACCTGCAAAACTTTGAGGGGATAGCCGACATGCCGCTGTCGTGGGCATTTACAGGCCAGCTGCGGCCGTATCAGCAGGCCGGATTCAACTGGCTTCACTTTTTACGTGACTACGGCTACTCTGGCATTCTGGCAGATGATATGGGGCTGGGAAAAACGGTCCAAGTCTTGGCCTTTTTGCAAAGTTGCCGCGATTTAGAAGATGATGAAAAACCGCCTGACCTGATCATCATGCCCCGTTCGTTGCTGTTCAACTGGCAGCGGGAAGCGGAGCGCTTTACGCCTAACCTAAGGACGTTGATTTACTACGGCAATAAGCGGGGGCAAGAGCTAGATTACCTGCATGAGGTTGACCTTGTTTTTACAACGTACGGCACCATCCTGCGGGATATTGAGCAGCTTCAGGAATATGACTTCAACACGATCGTGCTTGATGAGTCTCAGGCGATTAAGAATCCATCAGCCAAAACCGGCCGGGCGATTCGGTTGCTCAATGGCCGACATCGGCTAGCGATGACAGGGACACCGATTGAGAATACAACGCTTGAGCTGTGGTCGCAGTTTGCATTTTTAATGCCGGGCTATCTGGGGAACCAAACCTACTTCCGCGAACAGTTTCGCAATCCAATTGAGAATAAGCAGGACAAAAAAGTGGCTAAGAACCTGCACACCATTATTCGGCCGTTTGTGATGCGCCGGACGAAAGAGCAGGTGGCCCTTGACCTGCCATCCCGCACAGAAGAAGTGATTTATCTGGAGATGGAGCCGAACCAGCGGCGGCTGTACAATAAAGTGCGGGATCAGTATCGGGCGGAGCTGTTGGGTCTGATTGAAAATGGACAAATGGAGGAGTCACGCATGGTTTTGCTGACCGGCTTGCTCCGGCTCAGACAAATTTGCCTGCACCCCAAGCTGGTCCGGCCGGAGTTTAAAGGAGATGCCGCTAAGTTTATTTACCTGAATGACGCCCTTGATGAACTAGAGGCAAATGATCATCGTGCCCTGATATTTTCACAGTTTACTAGCGCACTGGACTTAATTGAAGACGACTTAGATGGAGAGGGCATTCCAAATGTCAGGATCGATGGGGGGACGCGCAACCGGCAAAAGGTGGTGGATGAGTTTCAAGAATCAGACCAGATTCCGTTCTTTCTGCTCAGCCTAAAAGCAGCCGGGGTGGGGCTCAATTTAACAGCGGCAGACTACGTGATTTTAATGGACCCATGGTGGAATCCGGCCGTTGAGCGCCAAGCAATTGATCGGGCTTACAGGATTGGGCAAACCAAGCCGGTGTTTGTGTATCGACTGATTATGCGGGATTCTGTTGAGGAAAAGGTGTTGGAGATGCAGGCGCGCAAACGGGAAATTGCAGATCAATTAATTCAAGTTGAAGATAGCTTTGTCAAGCAGCTATCGGTTGATGATATTCGCTCGCTTTTTAGTTAGAAGGGCTTTTAGCCGTTAGCATATAACTAGAATTGAGAATGCCACCTTCAATTTGCCTGCTCGGCTGGCTCCTTCTTTAAGAGGGTGGTCTGAAATTATTTGTGACAAGCACTCAAGTCGCACTTATTATCAACTTAAGCTTATGTTTTAAGTTTGGGAAGTAACTATCATTAATTTAGTTACATCCTATTGCTCTGTAACATTTGAAACTTTAAATTGTTTATTACTGCAAGATCCGGTTTCAACAGGCTCAGCCTTCGCCGAGAGAGAGACTGAGCTTGTCGAAGGCGAGATCACATTTTGCAAATGCTTTTGTTACAAAGTACTTATGACATTATAAAGTGTTTACTCCACAATCAGAAAAGTTTAAGCAGTATTCCCATATAGAAATCTTTCGATGTGCTCATCCACATCCAGCGGTGGAAGGTTCAGCTCAGGGTTTGCACTGTTTAGCATCGTGTGCACAATGATTGGCCCCAGCAAGTTCAAAACCATCAGTATGGGCACCCCATTTTTTAGTTCTCCGTTTGCTTGATAGAGGCTAATTATCTTCCCGAACATCTGCACGATTTCATGGGGTGTCTTCATTGTCTCTTTCAATTCAGGATACCTGACCATTTCTGAGACGATTAAAGGGAAAAGCTTTGACTGATGGATGGAAATCTTTGAATATGACTTCACCATTTGTGTAAGGTCTCTCTTCAAGTCTCCAGAATATTGAATTTTTGAGTCGTCGATTTTCAAGCGCTCGTAAGTCACGGCCGATGCAACTAGCTTACCCTTGCTGCCATATTTCCGAAATAGCGTGACTTCGTTAATACCGGCTTTCTGTGCAATCTTTTTTGTGGTTGATCCTGAGTAACCGTTTTCAATTAAAGTCTCAAGAACAGCCTCAAAAACCTGCTCATCATCTATCTGTTTAGCCATGAACGATATTTTACCATGTTCACTCCCATTGCAAGTACTGACTTGCATACATGTAAAGCTCTGCACACTGAAACACACAGATGTAAAAACTGGTATCTATTGTGGACTCAATAGCGGTGAGCGAGCCGGACCAATTAAAAATAAAAAAGGTCAGTGATAGAAAGTTTACCACTAACCTACAAGCGTTTTTGAATTAAGGCCGTTTTCAAAAAATAATCGTCTGGAAAAGGGTTTTAAAAACGGCTGCTGGGCGATTTCAAAACGTACAAAATGGATGATTTAATTTTGCAAATCGCTTAAGCGCTTTCTAGGCTGCTGACTACGTCCAGATTTCCTTACCCTGCAAAATAGAATTTAGCTGATCAGGCAGTTGGTCATGAATGATGGGTTTGCTGATAAACCCGCTAAATCCTAATTCTTTGGCGCGCGGAATTTCTATATCTGCATCGGCCGCAGAAACTGCCACGATGGGAATATCCGCAATTTCAGGGTGCTGTTTGATCGCTTCAAATATGTCATAACCAGACACCCCTCCCGGCAACATGAGGTCGAGAAGAATCATACTCAGTCGGCCAGAATATTCCTTCATTCTGGTCAATGTTGTGTCTCCCCAATGATCATAAGGCACGGTAGCCCCCGCACGTCGCAAGATAGTTCGAATGATGGCGAAATTTAGTGCATCATCTTCAACCATAAAAATAACTTTGTCTTTGAGTACGTCCATTCCATTTCCCCCATTACTGCTTTTTCTCAACTACCGGATTCTAAATGATTAATAACTTTATGCTTCCAATTATACAAAATTCAGCATAGATTTCCCGCACAAAACATGACTTTATGACTAGCAAATATCAATTTAGCTCAATCTCGTAGTTCATGTTTAAATAACTCAATTTTCGAGTAACGGGTCCCCGCTACTTTAAAAAACCGGTTTGATCTTTTTCACATATTCTCTGGTGATTACCCTGTGCGAACAACCATATTGCTAGTTGTTTGCACAGGGTAATCACTCAAAGCTTCGCCATGTACAAATATAAGCACAGAAAAAAGGAGTTAGGTGAAGCACTAGTCGTTTGCCAATCATGGCGTGATGGAAATTTCAGCAGGAAAAACCACTGTCGGCTACTTTAAGGGTTTTCTATCTACCCATCCTTGACGTAGCACTAGGCAGGCAAATTTCTTACTCTTGCTTTTTATGGAATCTAGGAATTTGAATGTAAAAAGTCGAGCCTACATTCTCCTCACTCTCAAACCAAATCTTACCGTAATGCAATCCAACAATTCTCTTGGTAATCGGTAAACCTAGCCCGGTGCTAACAACATTGCCCGGATTGGTGTTTGCCTGCATAAATGGTTCAAAAATTGTCTTGCCATCTTCTGCAGAAATGCCAACTCCAGTGTCTGAGATTGTAAAAATCAGGTCATTATCTGTAATTTCAGCCGAAAGTTTGATCATCCCTTCATTTGTGTATTTAATCGCATTAGAAACAATATTAAGAAAAACTTGCTTCAAGCGGCGTGAGTCACCTTCGACAGTGGGCAAGTCACCCAAGTTTTCAGCCTGAAATTGGATATTTTTGTCTCTTATTAATCCTTGAGCCGTCCCAGTCAAGCTTTCCATTAGGCCGATCATATCAACATTTTCGATCAACAGATTCATCATACCTGCTTCGATTTTATTCATGTCTAAAACATCATTAATCATGCTCAGCAAATGATGCCCACCGTCCATAACATGGGTTAGGGCTTGAATCTGATCTTGATTAACTTCTCCATACATGCCTTCTTTTACAAATGCTGAAAAGTTGATAATTGCGTTAAGTGGGGTCCTTAACTCATGGGACATGTTAGACAAGAAGGTTGTCTTGGCTTGATTTGCAGCCTCTGCAACCTCTTTAGCTTGGGCAAGCTCTTGTGTCCTTTCTTTAACTAGCTGCTCTAAATTGTCATTTATATTCGCGTTTTCAATTGAAATGGCCGCTTGATTGCTAAAAAATTCTAGTGGAGCTAGGTCTTCACGAGAAAATCGGCCGGCCTTTGAACGATTTTCCACATAAATTGCACCAATAATTCTATTCTTGGTAATCAGCGGTGCGCACATTACAGACCGCAGCTGCATCACCATCACGCTTACAGCCTGCCCAAATCGAGGGTCAAGCTGAGCATTACGAACAATGATAGATTTTTGACTTTCTACAACCTCACTTAAAACTGTAGAACTAATCAGGTCAACTTCTTGCCCAAGTTCATTACCATCAATACTCCGCTTGGCGCGATAATCAAGAGTTCCATCAGGATTAATCAGTACAATATATCCTTTCTCTGCACCAATGAGTGGCAAAACTTCATCAATTGCATAAGTTAATAGAGGCTCAAGTGAACGCATTTCGGCCATCCGCCTACTGATAAACAACAGCCTGCTAAGCAGAGGTTCACCTTTAAGCGTTTTGGTACCGCCAAACACTTGGAGGTTTACATCAGCAAGGTACTCATCGACCTTTTCCATTGTTGATGAAGACGAGTCATGTAGATCGTCAGAGATAGTCTCTTGGCCTTCACCTTCATGGGAAAGACTAACAGGCTGACTTTCCGGTAGCTGATTAGGTTGTTGTTCCTTATCTTTTACAAGTTGCAAACTATTAGAACTCGCTTGATCTGGTTCAACTTGTGTAACGCCAGAAAGAGGGCTGTTGTCCTTAGTTTGAGGGAATTCTCCTACCTTATCTTCTATGGGAAGCTTAATCTGCTCCATCAACAATTCGATTTCATCTACTTTGTACTGAAGTTCTTTATCTAGTGCTAAATCGTGCGCTTCTTGCAGTCGGGAATGGGCTTTTAGATCTTTACCAACTGCCATTAAATAACGGGCTGATTTAATTAAGACGTGCAGTTTAGTATCATGAGAAGATGCAGTCGCAATAGCCTGTTCAAAATAAGATTCAGGAACACGGTCTAATTGAGTAAGTTTTGAAATAAAAGCAATTTGCTCTTCCTCTTTTTCACTTGGTTGCCCTTCTAACAATATAAGTATTTGCGCAACAGCAAGGAAAGCCATGGCAGAGATAGCGTCTGAATCGATACTTTCCAATAATTCAAAATAGCTCACACAGGCATCTAAGGCTGCTTCTCTGTTCTCAAGCTCTGCATAGCTGAGCGCGATGTGTATATAATTTTCACCAACATCTACCATTGCCCCAAGTTGGCTTCGTAAAGCGGAAGATTTCTGATGATTGGCAATCGCTTCATTGAATAACCCTTGATGATAGTTAAGCATCCCCAGCGAAGAGTGATAAATTGCAACGCCAAATGTATTGCCCAATGATTGCCAAATTTCTTTTGTCTGCTGGCAATAGAAATGGGCAGATTTAAAATCACCTTGGATTCTTGCTATCGAACAAAGGTTTGTGAAATCGCGGGCAATACCATCCTGCTCTCCAAATTCATTTCGGATGGCAAGCCCTTCCAAAATATATTCGCGAGCCTTTGCATAATTACCCTCTATCGAATAGATCAATCCAACATTTGAGAGGCCGTCAGCCATGCGCATACGATCGTTATTTTCACGATTAATGGCCAAGCTCTTCTCGAAATAGTCCTTTGCTGAAGCATGGTCAGCTTGGTAGGCAGCATTAATTCCAAGCATGTTGAAACATGTCGCAATCGCATTTTGATCTCCCATTTCTTGCCGGATAGATAACCCTCGTTGCAGATAGGTCTCAGCACTGCTGTAATTACCTTGGTAGACTGATATGAGGCCAAGATCAATCAGACTTGTTGACAGACCTTCTTGGTCTTCAATCTTCAGAGCAAGGTCCATAGCCGCTTGAGCAGTTTCACGCCCTATGTCATACAGTCCTTTTTGTCTGTGCAGAAAAGACAATGAGTTGTAAAGTTTAATCTTTTTTGAGCTCTGTTCTGGCACAAGCTCTAGGCCTCTGTTGTATAAAGCTTCAGCTTGATCGTAATCTGCCGGCATTCGGACCAAGTAGTCGGCAACAGGCTCTAGATACTTTAGTTCCTTATCATTATCATGAGCCCCCTGCCAGTGAATCAAGAGTTGTGTATTGTAGCGGTTATCATCTGGATAGCTTTCTTCAATAGCTTCGGCCACTTGCCTATGTGCATTTTGAAGTTGATCCGCCCCAATTTGAGCAATGATCGCCTGACGTAGCTTATCGTGATTAAACATCCACTGGTTGTCTATGAATGCGAGAATGGCTGTTTCAGAAACGCGCTGTAACCAAGCTTGAGGATCGATACCGTTGGCCCATCGATCAACCAAGTTGAGATCAATTTGACGGCTTGCCACAGCGGCTAGTTCAAGAAGCGGCCGATCAGCGACGGCTACCTGCTGTAACCGCCTATTTAGCAAGTTTTCCATCCCGCTTGTTAGCACTTCAGCCGGAACCGTTTCCATATCAATTTTTGACAGATGTCCATATGATTCAGCCCAAGCCCGGATCACTTCAACAACAAAGAATGTGTTGCCTTCTGTCTCTTCCTTTAATAAGTCAACCAACTGTGGTGTTGTTACAGCTTCACCCAGCATCGCTTTACTAAGCGCCATCAGGTCCCCATCATCAAGGCGGTCGAGCATTAAAACTTCAGTCCCCGGCAGTTCTTCAGGCAGATCTGCCCGCTCTTCCCTGCGGTAGGTCCCTACAATCATGATGGTAGGCAAATTCTCGATTACTTTTAGCAGGTGCTTGATGGGAGACAGACTGATATTGCTCCACTGAAGATCTTCTAAAAGCAACAAAGTAGGCTTCGTTTGTCTTTGTAAAACGGCCGCAAGCGTTGCACTCAACCGTTGCAACTGAGCAGAGCCCTCCAATGCCTTTGCATCTTCGACTGTTTTATCTAGGAGCGTATCAAGAGTAGGCGAAACAGCTTTCAGGACACCAATTTCATCATCGGTGAGGTCGGTTCCTAATGCCAAGTGGGGCACAATATCTTGCCAGAGCTGGTATGGAACACCCCCTTCAGCCACAGCGTAACCGGTAAACACTTGCCATCCGGCAACGAGAGCCCGTGTTCTGAGTTCATTAAGTAAACGGCTTTTACCAACACCGCTTTCGCCACCAACAAGCCATACTCCACTTTGCTTATGGGTTACGGCAGTCGTCAGCTTAGCCATTTCCGCTTCCCGGCCGACGAATTGAGCAGCCTGCAGATAGCTATCCCGAATGGCGGTCGTTTCCTCTGGTAGGTTTTGTTCAATCGACTCAGATAGCATTTTGAGGGCAGCAAACGACGTCTCCGGCCGATCTTCCGGCTCCTTTTGCAACATTTTGCCTATAAACGGCCGAAGCCTCGCATCGACTTTTGTTAGATCAGCCTCGTCTTCCAAAACCCGGTCTAAAAACTTAAAGTCAAAAGGCCAAAACGGGTGTTCTTCAGTCAGCATTTGGTACATCAAAGTACCTACCGCGTAAAGATCCGATGCTGACACAAAAACCCCTTTGTCAAAATTTTCAGGTGCCATATATAAAGGTGTACCAGCTGAGCTACCTTGAATTAGTTGACTGCTACCAGACAGGCCAAAATCAAGCACTTTAACGATCCCATCAACAACCATCACATTTTCTGGCTTGATATCCCGATGCAACACACCACGGCGGTGAAGGTAGGCAAGTGCCTGCAGAAGTTGCTGGATAAGATCAACCTGAAACTCAAGTGATTTTCCTTTGGCCGCCTCTAGGATAGTCTTCTTTTTTAGCAAATGGTCCATGCTAAAAAATGGCCTCTGATCATCATCAAAGCCATACCCCAAAACGCTGATAATGTTTGGGTGACGTAGACCGGCCAAAATTTGGAATTCGTTTGTGAGAGCTAATCTATACTCTTCATCACTGTCTGGATATTGACCCAATACTTTCTTCAGTGCGATCGTCTTTCCTGTGAGTCGATCAGTGGCTCTGTAAACGATACCCATTCGTCCTTGCCCCAACTTTTCGTGGATGAGGTAGCGATTATTGGTAACTTCCAACACAGGATCGGGCGCAGCAGATTCTTTTAAAGCAGTACTATGGAGCAAACTTGGGCATTCCCCAGTAGACTGCATCAATTCATATAATCGCATGATCTCTTGATGCTCTGGCAAATTCTCCCGCACACTTTTTCGGAGCTGCTTATCTTCAATATACTCAGACATATTCTGCAAAAACTTATTTGCTTCCGTTAGAACATCTCCAGCCCTTGAATCATCGATGAGCTGGAGTGTGCCGTATAGATGCAAAAAAACACGCCCCTGATAAATGATTTCATCCAGCTCAGGGTTATTGGACCAAACTGTCATGTTTTCAGACAGGTAGGGTTCAGGATCTCCCCCCCATCTCGCGGCTATCCAAGCCAAAGCTGCTTGGCTTGGAAGGGCTAAGTGCGGCTGTGTTTCCTTGCAGATTTCTAGTGCTTGTTGATGATAATCTTGAGCGGCCTCAATATTGCCAACTTCTTGCTCCAGCAGGCCAAAGTGGTAAAGAAGATCACTCTTTTCCCTAGGGAAATCAACATCTTCCAAAAGGCCTAAGCCCCTTTGATAAAATGTACGAGCTTCGTCGTAGCTCTCTTGGTAAACGGACAGAATACCCAAGTTAATGAATAGGATGCTTAACAACCTTGGGTGGTTGATCTCTTCAGCAATGTTCATACCTGCTACAAGATCGACGGCCGCTGGTTCAAATGCTCCATATAACATTTCAAGCAGCCCTAAGCTATTTAGTATAATTGCCTCAGACAACCTATCATCAATCTCACGAGCGATTAACAATGCATTGACCCCATACTGTTTTGTTTGATCATAAGATCGCTGATACCCTCTGACCAGTTCTAAATCCAACAGATTTCTAAGAACATTGAATTCGCCACGCCTATCACCAATCTCTCGTTTCTTAATGGAAAGGCTGGCTTCAAACAGCTCACGGGCTTTGACGTGATCAGACAAGCGCGTTGCCAATACCCCCAAGGCTTTTAAGCTTTCTCCTTCTTCCCAACGGTTATTATCTCTTCTAGCGATTTCTAATCCGATCTCACCATACTGACGCGCCCGGTCATAAGCACCTGTCTCCATGCTGACGGTGCTCATAGCCCTCAAAATACCCACTTGATTATCAACATCCTGAATCTGGCGACTCACAGCAAGTCCCTTCAGTAGAATTTTGCGCGCTGCCTCATAGTGCCCCTGCATAGATAAGGCTTCCCCCCACTTAAAATACCCTATTGTGGTGCGCGCATCTATTCCAAGGTTTGAAGACAAACTTATGGCTTTTTGAGCCTTTTTGATCATTTCTTCAGGCTGGCCAACGGCCTCAGCATAGCTAATCTGTCTCAGTGAAACATCAAGCTGAAGGCTTGGATCCGCTATTGCTTGGGCCAACTGATCAAGTGCCTCAAGAGTAGCATTTTGATTTTCACGGTCACCTTGTACATCCTGAACATACTCGCGGATTAATTGAGCCTCGTACAGTTTAAGTTGTTGATCTGTACCGGTAAGATCAAGTGCTCGACCTATAAAGTGAAGTGCTTCATCATAAGCATATTGAGCCAACAGGTAGCGGCTGGTAGTGAGAGCATAGTGTCTTTCTTGTTGCGTGTGACCCGCTTGCCCCCAATGGAATGCCATATGAGAAGCACGCGCTTCATCATGGCCATACAGCTCAGTCAGGGCTATTGCAATTTGATGGTGATTGCTTCGAATATCTTCTGTAGTCAGGTTTGCTAGCAAACTTTGACGGAATTTATCATGGCTAAACTGCCACTGTCCCGCTTGAACCTTTAAAATTGCCAATTCTGAGCATATAGGCAACCACCAACCGGCAACATCTACAGAAGGTGCAAGATGCTGAATCAGGCTGAGGTTTAATTGTCTTCCCGCCACGGCGGCGTAAATCAGCAATTTTTTAGCTGCTTGAGGCAAGCGATTCAAGCGCTGAATAACAACGGAATGGATACCGTTGGGAAATAGGTTCTCTGGCAACTCCAAGAGGGCAATCGCGTCTAATTTGCCCGCTTCCTCGGCCAGCGTGCGGATCACCTCAACCACGAAGAAGGTGTTTCCTTCCGTCTCTTTTTGTAAAAGGTTTAGCAGCTCAGGCTGCTCACCGATGTCTCCTAAAATGGCTGAGCTCAATGTGGCGACATCGGCTTTACTTAATCGACCCAAGGTCAACAAGCGCATTTCTGGAAGCTGTTCAGGCAGTTTAGGCCTTTCATCACTACGATAGGTTCCGACAATTATGAGATTATGATCGGATAGCTGGCGTATCAGGTAGGAGAGCAAAGACATGCTAACTTCCGTCCACTGTAAATCTTCAAGCGTCAACAGGATCGGCCGCAGTTGCTTGCGAAATAGTCTGACAATGGTGCTGAATAAACGGATCTGTGCAAGCTGCTCATCAAGCACAGGGGCAGGTTCAATCGGCCGTCCCAGCAATTGAGAGATGTTTGGCACAAGAGGCAACAGCACACTGGCGGTTAAATCATCTACATCGGGCGTAACTGCTAACAAATGGCGTAAAGGGCTACGCCATACTTGGTAGGGCAAACCACCACCATCTTGAATGCTTTGGCCGTGCAAAAGCTGGAATCCGTTAACCATGGCCTGCGTTTGCAGCTCTTGCAGCAAACGAGATTTACCAACACCGCTTTCTCCTCCAATCAGCCAAGCCGAACCGCGGCCAAAGCCAGCCTCACTGAGCGCCTTCAGCAATTGTTTCATCTCCGCTTGTCGTCCTACAAAGTTTGCGGCCTGTAGGTAGCTCTCGCGAATGGCTTCAGATTCTACTAAAACGGGCTGCTCTAATGCCTTAGACAGCGCATTGAGCACATCAGTTGCTTTCTCAAAGCGTTGATCAGGCTCCTTCTCCAGTAGACGTTGTAGAATCGGCCGGATTCGTTCATCAACTTCCTCCCATTCTGGTTCATGCTCGAGCAGGCGGGTCAAAAATTTATAATCAAATGTGCCAAAAGGGTGTTTACCCACGGTGATCTGGTACATCAAAACGCCAACTGCAAAGAGGTCTGAAGTTGGCAGATAAATGCCTTGATCAACAGTTTCAGGAGCCATGTAGATAGGCGTTCCAGCATATTCACCTTGCTCCACTTGATCACTGTCAGACAGCCCAAAATCAAGAACCTTGACAGAGTTATCAATAATCAGCACATTTTCAGGCTTGATATCGCGATGCAAAATCCCTCGCCTGTGCAAGTAAGCAATAGCTTGCAGCAACCCTTTGATCAGCTCTAGCTTGCGCTCAATTGGCCACCCCTCAACAGCCACTAAAATCGTTTGGTGCTGATCAAGGACCTCCATAGTGAAATAAGGATATCTGTCCTCATCAAACCCATAGTCCAACACGCTAATAATATTAGGATGCCGCAGTCCAGCAAGAATTTGAAATTCGTGGGCTAGTGCCAGTCGGTAGTCTTCATCAGCACTTCTGCTTGATGTTACCCGCTTCAAAGCAATCAAGTCCCCAGTTAATCGGTCTGTTGCTTTATGGACAATACCCATGCCTCCCCGGCCGAGTTCTTCATGCAGAATATAGCGGCCATTGAACACCTCAGCATCCAACAGAGACATGCGAAAATCAGTCAGGCCGTTCTCCGGATCAGTCACTTGGCTCTTCGATCCAACAGGCAGGGTTTTATGCAGTTCAGCTATTCGTTTGTATAAAACAACATCTTCCCAGAAAAAACCTCGTACTTCTTCATCGGATATTTTTTCGGCTTCAGACTGCAACCACTGATACGCGGTCGTTATATAATGCCCAGCTCCTTTTTGATTATGGACTTGCGACACCTCAAACGCAATCACATAAAATATCAAATCTGTAACGACAACCTCTTCCTTCTCATCCAAATAATCAAACAGCGGCTCAATTTGAGAAAGGGCATCATCTACAAAACCTTGTGCAATAGAAATACGAGCCAACCAAGCCTGGGGCACAATTATTTCCTGAGGGACGCCTCTTGCCTGACAGACGTCCAGCATTTTTTTGCCGAACTCACGGGCTTCATCTAGCCGGCCCAAGTAGTAGAGGTTTTCCATGATATTGTGTAAAACATGAGCATGCACAGGTGAATCATGGTTAACCATTCCCTCAAGATTGTCTAAGCTAAACTGACCATAAGCCAACCCTTCTTCAAAGCGACCCATTGCACACAAACCGTGACTTAAGTTTGAGGCAGCAAATACTTCATCACGCAGATTCCCAATCTCCTTCGCCATTCGTCTTGCCTGTTGCGTATTTTCTAAAAATTTATCGTAGTTGTGCTGAAAAGCATAAATGATGGCTCGGTTGTAAATTAGGGTGACCTGCGTATCGTAGTTGCCAACACGCTGGTTCAGCTCGATTCCTCGATTGTAGCAGGCAAGGGCTTCATCAGGCTGATTAATTTGCCTATAAACCCAACCTAGATTGTTATATCCATCTACCACTTTGTCATGTAGGCTTTCTGCTTCGGCGATTGCGATTGCACGTTCAAACAACTGCTCTGCTAGCTCGGTGTTATCCATCCACATAGCGACACTGCCACGTTCGAGGGCGACAGCTATCTGCGAACGTGGATTCAGCACGTGTTTGCTCGATTCGGCCAAATCATACATACGAAGGGCCGCTTGATAGTCACCACTATTTTGTTGTGAGCTCCCACAAGATAGATAAATTTGAGTTAAGTCAACATCATCAACCTCATCAAATTGGTTAAGAAGCTGTTCACACACCCGAACAGCATCTTTGAATTCACCTTGTGAATGGTAAAACTGGGTTTGAGCGCATGTGGCATCTACAACTTTTTGGGGATCACCCATGGCGTCTGCCACGTCTTTTAATTTTGTAACAAGGGAGCCTCTTAATTCGTTTCTGCCCAGAAGACTCAAGATGCCTATTTGCTGCTGTAAAATACTGAACTGCTGATCCAAGTCATCTTCAGCCGTTAGTTCAAATGCTCGTGCAAAATGGTTTAGTGCATCTTCTGATGCGTATGTGCTTCTTGAATATCCCCCGGCCGCTAAACGATACACCCGCTCCTTTTCAGGATTGTTCGCCTCATGCCAATGGTAAGCTAGTATTCCCGCTTTTTCTGGCAAATCAGGATAGATGTTTTCAAAAGCAAGGGCAATTTGAGAATGTTGCTCTGGTAGCTTTTCAGTAAATAGCTGGTGAGCAACGCCCTGCCGAATCATATCGTGACAAAATTGCCAATGTCCATTCCGAAACTCAACAATAGCTGCATCACTCAACAAGGGCAGCCAATCACCTTCTACATCAACTTCTCCCGGCAGAGCCTTAACAAGCTCAATATCCAGCTCGGTTCCGACCAAAGCTGCCAGCTTGAGCAACGGCAGTACCGCTACAGGCAAACGCTGAAGCCGTTCGCCGACTATTGTTTGAATGCCCTCTGGAAGCAGTTTGTCAGGCAAGGCATTTAATCCGATTTGTGCCAACCGGCCAGCTTGCTGGGCTAATGCCCTTACCACTTCAACTACAAAAAACAGGTTCCCTTGCGTTTCGCGGTAGAGAAGCTCTTGTATCGCTTCATTTTTGCCAATTTCACCCAGCATCGCCTCACTAAGCTCAACAACTGATTCTCTCTCAAGCCTTGGGAGCAATAAGTGGTTCATACCCGACAGACGATCTGCTATATCTGGGCGTTCATCACTGCGATAGCTGCCAACAATGATTAATTTATTTTCATTAATCAGACCGGTTAGGTAGGGTAGCAGAGCAAGACTGGCATCAGACCAATGCAGGTCCTCTATGATAAGCAAAACTGGGCGGTTTGAAGTTGAGAAAAGACGCGCAACGGTCGTAAACAAACGTATGTCAGCCTCTTTTTCATTCACTTCTGGGGCGGCCTGTACCGGGCGGCCCAATAAATGGGCAAGATCTGGAATGAGTGGCAGCAACACACCGGCCGATAGCTCGTCAACCTCATCCAGAATCAACATCAACTGCCGCAGCGATTCGCGCCAAATCTGATTAAAACCTCCACCTTCTTGAACCGCTTGAACCTGGAAGACGGCTAATCCCCGCACAAGTGCTTCCGTACGCAGCTCACGAATTAAACGAGACTTTCCAATGCCAACTTCACCCCCTATCAGCCAAGCTCCTCCTTTGCCCAATATCACATCTTCAATTCCTTCTTTGAGCAGGGCCAGTTCAGACTGTCGGCCAACGAATTTTGCCGCCTGCAAATAGCTGTCGCGTATTGCGACTGTCTCCTCCGGTAATGACTGCCCTGTTGTATTTGCAAGCGTTACAAGTGCAGCTGATGCGTTCTTAGGCCGCCCTTCAGGATTTTTCAGCAACAATTTAGCTACAAATGGCCCGAACTGTGGATCTATTTTTTCTAGATTGGGCTCTTGCTCAAGAACACGATCAAAAAATCTGACATCAAACGGCCCAAAAGGATGTTCACCGGTGAAGAACTTATAAGCTAATACACCAACTGCAAACATGTCTGAAGCAGGTACATATACTCCCTGATCAAAGTATTCTGGTGCCATGTATAAAGGGGTACCTGTGACATTACTTTTACCCGCTTGATCACTATATGACAGACCAAAGTCGAGTACTTTGACAACGCCATCCATGATCAACACGTTTTCAGGTTTGAGGTCACGGTGAAGGATACCTCGACGATGTAGATAGGCTAATGCTTGAAGCAGTTGCTGCAGGAGTTCTACCTTTTTTTCAAATGGCGCATTTTGAGCAGCTTCTAGGATGGTTTGCCGTTCTAACACATAGGTCATGGTGAAGAATGGCTGTCGGTCACCATCAAAGCCATAATCTAAAACGCTGATGATATTTGGATGGCGTAGTCCGGCCAAGGTTTGGAACTCATGGGTCAATGCCAATCGATATGATTCGTTAAAGGTTGCCGCTGTAGTGACCTGCTTTAAAGCAACCACATCTCCGGTTAGCCTGTCTTTAGCTCTGTAGACGATTCCCATCCCACCCCGGCCGATTTCTTCATACAGGATGTAGCGGCCGTTAATCACCCCCAACACCTCTGTTTCCAACGACACATTGGCTCCGACAATACCCAAGATATTACTTGGCTGTGGTGGGCTTTTTCGCTTTTCCATCATTAATTCTTCATACAATCGAATGAGCTCACGATGTTCAGGTACGTGCACCAGAACGCTATGCCTAATCGACTCATTCTCATTTATTTGTAGAGCAAGTTCTTGAACAAAATTGTGTGCTCGATTTAGAAGATCACCTGCTCGAGGATCTCTTAGGTTATACAAAGCACAGTACAGATTTAGATAAACTCGTCCGGGTAACCCGACCCCACTAAGCTGTGGCTCACTATCTTGGCTATCTAGCACCAATTCAAGATAAGGCTCAGGACTTTGCCCTGCAGCAACTGAGATATAGGCTAAAGCAGCTTGAATTTGTACCCTTAGATATTTGAAGCTTTCCGGCAATAGTTTATCAGCACGCCGATAATAGTCGTAAGCAGAGTCTATTTCAAAGCGACACTGTGCTAAGAAGCCAAGATTATACAAGCACTCAAACAGCTCTAAGGATGGCTCTTGATCAGATACTAGGTTGAGTGCTTTCTTGAGAATATCTTCAGCTTGGCTGTGTTTACCCAAATAGATATATGCTAACCCCAAATTGACCATCGACTCTGCCATTTTGGGCTGATTTCTCATTTCACTACGTAGTTGTAAGCTGTTTTTCAAAAAAGGAACAGCGTCATGAAAAAGTCCACAGGAAATGTTTAAAACACCCAAATCACACAAGGTATTGGCTTCCTTCTCCTTTAGCTTGGTCTCTTGGCTAATCTCTAAGCTATCAAGTAAAAATCGCTTGGCCTTGTCATAGAGCCTCTGGCCTTGGGCGACAACGCCTAAATTAGATAGGGGAGAAGAAATTTTTGATTTCTCTCCTATTTCCTTCTTTAAACGTAGGCTTTCCTCGAAATAGGAAATTGCTAAATCATGAAGTTGTTGCCGACCTGCCCAAACTCCCAAATCGTTTAGAACTGTGCTTTCTGCTAATCGATTACCAATTTCACGGGCAATGTTAAGACCCTTTTCACTATATTTGAGTGACTCATTGAACCTACCCTGCTCTGCAGTGATAAAGCCGATTTGACTCAGAATATAAATCGCATGATATTTATTTTCGGTTTGGTTACATAAGATCAATCCTTGCTTCAGCGTTTCTATTGCTTGATCAAGATGCCCTTGTTGATAAAGCGATTCAGCTAACAAAAGATAGCCAGTGCCAATCCTTTTGTCTGTACCAATTTGTTTTGATAATGTAACAGCTTGCTGAGCTAGCAAACCACTCTCAGCTGGATAACCAGTGCTGCTATTAAATTTGGCCTTGCTTAAGAGCGTGTCCAATCGTTTGTCCGCATCATTTAGTTGATCAGCCAACCTTGTTAAATGTTCAAGTACTTTAGCTTGATTATCTCTTAATCCCAGCAGGTCATAAACTTGTTCTTGAATTAAATGAACTTGATATCGTGCTGCATAATCATCACGAGCTGTTAGCTGAAGGGATCTATCTAAGTAACCAAGGGCTTCTTCATTGGCAAACTGTTCGGCCGCATGTTTACCCGCTAGAAGGGTATAGAATCTTTCATTTCCTTCATCACCAGCCTGATTCCAGTGATGGGCTAGCTGAGCAGCATAATTGGGGTCTTCTCCATACAAGCTTGCTAAAGCGACTGCTATTTCCTTATGGTATTGCGTTAGGTTATCTTGATTTAGAGGGGCGAGCAGTCCCTCACGAAATTTGTCGTGGCTAAATCGCCATTTATCATCTTGAACATCTAAGACTGCAGCCCCTGCACAAAGCGGTAACCACCAACCTTCTAAATCTGAGCCTACTTCAAGAGATTTTAATAAGTCCAAGTCTAATTGTCGGCCGGCAACGGCTGCCTTGATTAACAAGGTTTGAGCAGAGCCCGGTATCTGAGCCAATCGATGCTCAATAATGGTTTGGATTCCATTGGGCATTAGGCTTTTTGGAAGTTCAGATTGTCCAATAGAGGCTAATTGGCCCGCTTCTTCAGCCAAGGCGCGAACTGTTTCAACAAGAAAAAATGTATTTCCTTCAGTTTCTTTTTGAAGTAGCTTCAGCAAATCAGGTTGTTGCCCCACATCACCCAACATGGCATGACTGAGCTCAGCTACGCTTTCTTGATTAAGGCGGGGCAAGTCGATCAAGTTCATTTCAGGAAACTGCTGGGGTAAATCTGGTCGCTCGTCATTTCGGTAGCTAGCCAAAATTAACAACGTTTGCTCGCTCAAAAGAGACGTAAGATAGGTGAGTGGGAGAAGGCTCTCATCAGCCCACTGCAAATCCTCTAAAACGAGTAAGATAGGCCGTTGCTGCTTGCGAAATAGGCGAGTAAGCGTTGTAAAGAGACGCAATTGTGCATCACGATCATCTACTTTGGGGGCAGGAGAAACGTCTCGTCCAAGCAACTCACTCACATCAGGCACTAGCGGCAACAGCACACTTGCGGTTAAGTCCTCTACCTGCGGAGTCATTACCAATAGATGGCGTAAAGCTTGCCGCCACATTTGGTATGGTACACCCGTGTTGTCTGCCACGGCTTGGCCGCGCAATACAAGAAAACCTTCTACCAAGGCACAAATTTCAAATTCACGGTGGAGTCTAGTTTTACCAACACCGCTTTCCCTCCAATAAGCCACCCTGAGCCATGCCCGTTGCGAGCGGAATCTAATGCAGAAACTAGTTGAGCAAATTCAGCTTTGCGGCCGACAAATTTTGCAGCCTGTAAATAGCTATTTCGAATCGCTTCTGTTTCTGGAGACAAAGGCTGATTGAGCAAATCTGCAAGAATTCCAAGAGCTTCCCCAGCTGAAGATGGGCGATGTTCAGGTTTCTTAGCAATTAGAGTCAATACTAGCGGCCGAATTCGTTCGTCCACACGGGTCATATCAGGGTCAGTCGAATACAACCTTTCATAAAAACCTGAGTTGAAAGCACCATAAGGATGATCTCCTGTCATGACCTGGTAGAACAAAACACCTATCGCATAAAGATCACTCTGCGCAGTAGCATCATACCCATCCAAGAGCTCAGGGGCCATGTAAACGGCCGATCCTCCCATATGCCCTTTATCATCTATCTTTTGTGAAAGCCCAAAGTCAAGGAGACGCACAACTCCGTTTGTCACCAACACATTACCAGGCTTTATGTCTCGATGGAGAATCCCGCGACGATGTAGGTAGGCTGTCCCCTGCAAGAGCTGCTCAATCAGCTCTATTTTTTGCTCAATTGATGCGTCTTGACCGGCCTCTAAAATAGTCTTAGGCTCCCGTAGCCAGCTCATCGTGAAA
>JBCCSO010000028.1:0-19435 GCA_039199965.1 Chloroflexota bacterium
GCTGCACTGGATGGTTCACAACGTGCCAAACGGCAAAAAGATTGTAGCCATCACCATCGATCACGGATTGCGTGAAGAATCAGCCGCGGATTGTTTGCAAGTTCAAGAACTAGCGTCAAAATGGGGCATTGAGTGCCGCATCCACAACACTAGCCTGACCGCCGAAACATTCACAGAAAACGACGGCCGGGAAGCCCGCTATCAGATTCTGCACGATGTGGCTGAGAAAGCTGAGGCAACCTATATTTTGACCGGTCACCATGCGGGCGATCAAGCAGAAACGGTCTTGCTACATTTGCTGCGCGGCAGCGGTTTAAATGGCTTAACCGGGATGAAACCAATCGCCCCAATACCTCTTGCGGAACTGGTACAGTCAAACATCCAGATCGCACGGCCGCTGCTCAACACACCACCGCAACTGGTTCAAGCTTATGCAGACCAGCACGCCCTGCCCGTTTTAGAGGACCAATCCAATCATGATTTCCGTTTTTTGCGCAATCGGCTGCGTCATGAGCTCATCCCGCTGTTAGAGCGGCACTACAACCCACAAATACAAAAGCTGCTGAGCCAAACGGCCCAAATTCTGCGGGATGATGCTGAACATCTTGAAACAGTTCACGCACAAACGTGGCAGTCGACCGGAGCTAAACTGGAATCAGATTGGGGCAGCTTTCCCTTTAAAATATGGCAGGATGCGAGTCCCAGCTTCCAACGGTATGCGCTGCGCAAAATGGCTGTCCACATCCAGCAATCGGCCGACAATTTGTCGCTTGAGAATTTAGAGGCAGCACGATTAGGTCTTCTAAACGGTCAAGTCAGCAAAACGTATCAGCTATTGGGAACCGTCTGGGCCAAAACCAACTATGATGATTTGATCGTCTATGCGGCCGATCTCTCTGGGCTTTTTACGCTGCCCCAAATTACACAGGCGGCACAGTTTTCCGAAATTGATCCCACCTCACCCATTTCAATTCCTTTAGAAAATGGTCAGTGGAACCTGACCATCCAACCAATTCCAACAGAAGAGATAGATGTGGCTGAGGCAAAAGGAAACCCTTGGTTAGCCTATATCACGTGTGATCCACAACAAAAGTTAACGCTGCGCGGCCGTCAATCTGGCGAGTCGTTTCAGCCTCTTGGTATGGATGGCACCATCACACTTAAAGAGTTAATGATCAACCGCAAAATTCCGGCCGTTCTGCGCAAAAATTGGCCCATTTTGGCCGACTCGAAGGGCGTGCTCTGGGTTGCAGGGCATCGCTTAGCCCAACGAGCCGCCATAACAGAAAAAGCAGAGTTTGCTGTTAAAATTGAATTTCATTATTTAGAACAACAATCAGATTCATGAACAAATTTATTGCAATAGAAGGGGTAATTGGTGTGGGTAAAACCACCCTCGCCCGCTTGCTAAAAGATTATTTCAATGCCTCGATCCTACTAGAAGTATTCGAGGAGAATCCTTTTCTGGCTGATTTCTACACTGATCGGGAGCGATATGCATTTCAGACGCAGCTATTCTTTTTGCTGAGCCGCTACCAGCAGCAAAATCATGCGGTACCTGATGCACTCATCACAGGAAATCTGATCTCTGACTACACCTTTGCCAAAGATGAGCTGTTTGCATGGCTTAATCTGAAAGATGACGAGCTAGCAATGTACGGCCGAGTACACTCTGCGCTGGGAGAAAAGGTACGGCAACCCGATTTATTAGTCTATCTGTACGCTGATCATGAGACGGTCATGCAGCGGATTGCGCTCCGTGACCGGCCGTATGAGCGGGACATGGACCCCAAATACATTCAGCAGCTAGCATCTGCTTACGAAGAGTGGCTCAATGGGTTAGAAAGTCAGGGAGAAATGCCAGTGTTGCGCATCGATGTCTCAAATCTTGACTTTATCTCAAAGTCGGTTGATGTTGCTGGAGCAGCCCAGCGGATTCAAGAGGCACTACTAGATGCCCAGACCAGCAAAAAATCGGTCGATGTCAATCAAGCACCTAAAAAACTACTCCCACAAAGCGGAACGTTAGGTAGCTATCAGAAATTCCATAATTTTCTAGATAAGGAAAAGCAGTTCGACCCAGACTTATACTACAACTACATGCTGCTGGTTGAGGAGATGGGTGAGTTGGCCAGAAACATGACCAAGGTTTGGATCCGCCAGTCTAAGCTATCCGCACAGGGTCTAGCGCCCAAAGATGCCCACACTCAGGCCATCCGCGAAAATCAAACCCTCATTAGCGATGAGCTAGCTGATCTGATGGCATATATCTTGAAAATAGCCAATTACACCGGCATTGATCTCGAGCAAGCATATGTATCTAAGATGATGAGTAACGTTAATCGCCATTGGGAATTTGATTAATATCGCTGACCCTACCGTGTTTCACTTTCCCAGAGGTAGGACAGTGACTATTTAGCTAATAATCCATTAAAATTTCATGGGTGTCTTGGCTTAAAATTGATATAGTCTGTCATCTAACAAAGCAAGTAGGGAAACAAGCTGTGTTTATTCAGCACATTGACTCTTCTTTTAATCTTAAAGTAATGCGTGACGCCTAGAGTCAGTGTCCATAAATTATTCACCACGTTCCAAACGGCCAATCTAATACGGCTGGACCATAACAACTAATTTGACTTTTAATTTGGTTCGTCCATAGAATATGTGCAAAGGATCGCCAAGGCGTTAAGAACCTAACAGGCCTTAATTACCCAAATCGCGCACTTTTTGGAAATGAGCCTTTGATTTTAATCAACACCAAAGGATTTCTTGCCTCACATCTATTAGATTGCGCCATATACTCTTTTTTCATCCAATCTACAGCTAGAGTGTGATATGTTATACTGGTCGGCTTTTAGCCAATGGATACACTCGGCACTTAGCTTCTAACGAATCGGCAAAATTTAATCACGTACTATGGTTCGTGCACAAACTTCGGATTTGCAGAAAAAATCAGACAGCCGCCGCCTACGAGTGCTTTTCCGTGTCAGTTCGGTTCTAAACCAAGTCACGGCCGGGCTTGATTTAGAGCGAATTCTGCCAGAAGTTTTACGTACCTGTGTGGCCGCTTTGGGAGCCGACACCGGCAGCCTTTTTGTCCTCAACAACGAATACGGTTTGCGGCATGCCCACATGCTGGATAGAAAAACAGGATTCCGCTCAGTTAGCAAAGAGTATCTTGAACAAATCATGAACACGGGGCTAGCCGCTCGGGTGATTCATTCAGGTGAGCCTCTACTCATTTCAGACACCAACAACGACGAGCGCTGGCTGTCTCAAGGGCCTCAAGCAGATGTTAGTATGTCTGCCCTATGTATTCCGCTAAAAGCCTACGGGCGGGTAATGGGAACCGTTACGCTCACAAAAGTTGGCGTTGAGCAGTTTAACGAGCAAGATCTGAGCCTGATCTTGGTCATATCAGAGCAAATCTCAACCTCTATTTCAAACGCTCAACTGTACACTGAAAGCCAACGTCAGGCTGAGTCTTTGCATGTCTTGGTCAATGCAGCTTCACAAATTTCATCCTCCCTTGATGTAGATCACGTCATTCAGCTTGTGGCAGAGCATATTGTCCGCTTGATTGACATCGAGACATGTGCTCTGCTGGAACTCAACCAAAATACGAATGAGCTGGTGGGGCAGACTATGTATATGCGGGACGATCGGGCAGTAATGATGCCCAAACAGGATCAGCTACGCATCAATAATGCGGCCCTCATTAAAGATATTTTAGCCAATCCGCGGTTTGTTCAAATGAATATTGACAATCCACAGCTGGAACGGCCAGAGCTTTACTTGCTTCAGCGGCTGGGTCTTTCTTCTATGCTAATCATGCCGCTGATGGCCCCATCTGGGATTATCGGCATTGCACTGCTGATGGATCGTTCAACAGCGCGGGTGTTTTATGAAGAAGAAATTTCGATTATTCGTACCCTATGCAATCAGGCTGCCGTCTCGATCCAAAACGCCCGCTCCTATGAAGAAACCCAACGTCAGCTCAACGTCACCACCCTACTCAATGAAGCCAGCAAGGTCATCAACTCATCTCTTGACCTAGAAGAGATTATGAAATCTCTTTTAGAGCAGATGAATTCTTTCTTGCACGTTGAAGCACTTTCAATTGCTTTGGTAGACAGTGTAACTGGTGAACTTGTCTACAGCGTGGCAGAAGGGATTGGCAGCACACAAATTGTAGGTATGCGCATGCCATCGAATGAAGGTGTGGCCGGATGGGTTGTGGAACACGGCAGCCCTGCAATGGTGAACGATACGCACAACGACCCCCGTTTTATTACAACTGGTGATCAGCGTACCGGTCATCACACGTTTGCCACCATTGTGGCTCCGCTCCAAGTGAAAGGCCAAGTTTTGGGCACCATCCAAGCGATTAATCCGACTACCCGCCAATATTTCACGGAAGAAGACTTAAACCTTTTGGTCAATTTAGCAAACTTAGCCAGCTCGGCCGTAGCTAATGCACAGCAGTATACCCGCACCCAAAAGGCAGAGTCGCGCTACATAGGGCTATTTCAAGATAGTATTGACCCTATCATTTTGACAGACCGACGCGGGCATGTGATTGAGGCCAACAGCCGCGCCTGTGAGCTGTTCGGTTTTGATCGCTTTGCAATGTTGAAAAAACACATCAACGACCTGCACACCGTAGATACTGGTGTAATGGGTGAAAGGCAATTTAAGCCAATTAAAACCCGCCAGATCAAAATGTTCAGCAGCGAAATCGTAAGCGTTGATACGGGCAAGAAAACGGTGGTAGAAGTTTACGCCAAGCGTCTGTTTGTCACGACAGATGATCGGGCCACAGACCGTCAAGTGCTGCAGTGGATCTACCACGACATTTCAGAAACCATCGAGCTACAGAATATGCGGGAAGATTTGACCGCCATGCTCTTCCACGACTTGCAAAGTCCGTTGGCCAACATCATTGCCAGCCTTGAGCTGGTAAATGAAGAACTAACAGACAGTACAAACACAACTGTTGTTAACATGGTTGATGTGGCCATCCGATCCAGCCAGCGTTTGCGCCGATTAATTCGCTCACTGCTTGATATTAACCGACTTGAGGCGGGTCATACCCTACAGAATCAAACGTTTACTTCCATCTCGCGCCTAATTGATGATGCTGAAGAATCGCTCAAAGCTTCTTTTGAACGGCGCAATGTCCGTCTAGCCCGCAAGCTGCCTGTATTTATTCCAGACATATACATCGATGCGGACATGGTGCGGCGCGTCATTATCAATCTTCTAGACAACGGCTTGAAGTACAGTTCAGACGGTGACATGATTACGATTTCGGTAATTGAAGATGGTGCCATTGATAGCCTGACTGTTTCTATCCAAGATCAAGGGCCCGGTATTCCTGAGGAATTCCGCGAGGTTATCTTTGACAAATTCCGCCGAATTAAAGACGGTAGCGGCCGCAAAGGGGTGGGACTGGGTCTTGCATTCTGCCGTTTAGCTGTTGAGGCACACGGGGGTAAAATTTGGGCCGATGAACCTGAAGCAGGGGGTGCTCGCTTCAATTTCCAAGTACCAATCATGCCAAAGCATTGATCCCAGATAATTGAAACAGTACAATCTAAAAGGTAGTCTGCGCTGTTCCTGTTTTCGTTTTTGAATCTTATTGCCAGTTTCACCCTTTTCTCTTTTTGCTGAGCGAAAAAAGGTGGATAAGCTGACCGACCCTATGGCAACAACCAAACCCGGCGAAAAATCAAAAAGTCTTTCTTTAAATTGGCAAGTGATTGTGATCGCAGTTCCATTGGTGCTGCAAAATTTAGCACAAACTCTACTAGGCGTGATTGACACGTGGTTCGTTTCGGGCATTGGAACTGAAGCGATTGCAGCTCTGGGTCTAGCCGGAGTCATCTATTTCACCTTTCTAATACTGTACCGCAACTCAATTAACAGTTTAGTGGCATTTATCGGCCGTGCTCACGGCGCGGGTGATGATGAAAAAATTGGTGAAATCGTATGGCGCGGTATTTGGCTGGCCGGTCTACTATCCCTGTCGGTTTTAGTATTGCCATGGCTCTTTACATTATTAATGGGATGGGCAACTCCGGCTGATAGTCCACTGATTTTGGAGTATGGCACCATTTATCTGCGGATTCGCACTATTGAAATGCCGTTAGCCATGTTTAGTGCCATCGGCTGGGCCTTTCTTGTCGGCAGAGGGGACTCCCGAACCCCGATGCTCCTTATGTGGCTGATGGTATCAATCAACATTTTCTTAGATTGGATCATGGTACCGGGAAATTTAGGCTTACCTGCTTTAGGGGTTGCAGGCGCAGCTTGGGCCACAGTTCTAGCCAATCTGTGTAATGCCATTTTGACTGGCTGCATTATTTGGTCACGTCATAATCGGGCTGTCTTCAGTACCGGTCGGCCGCGTGTAATTCCGTGGGCAGACATTCGCAAAGTGCTTGAAGTTGGTTTACCAGCGGGGATGGGGGACTTCATTGAGATCGCGTCTTTCGGCATCTTTTTCGCCATGATCGGCCGCTTGGGCACAGAGACGCTGGCTGCAAACCAAATTGCAGTGCAGTATATGAGCATCTCGTTTACCTTCGGGATAGCAATCAGCATGGCGACCTCTAGTTTGGTTTCACAGTTTGTAGGGGCCAGTGACACTCAAACGGCCGAAAAAGCTGCTTATCGCGCACTGTTTATCGGCATGGTGGGAATGGGGCTCATTGGACTCACTTACATAATTTCCCCGGCATTTTTAATCGGCATCTTCTCAGAGGACCCGCTTGTAATTGAGGCTGGGGTGACTATCTTGCGAGTGATTGCCATCTATCAAGTTTTTGATGCGGCCGGAATTGTCCTCTCTGGCGCGCTGATGGGTGGTGGAGACACTCAATTCACAATGCTGACCAGACTGATTCTTGCGTGGGGAGTATTTTTGCCATCAGCATGGCTTACCATTTTTCAGCTAGACGGTGGCATCCGTGGGGCATGGATCACCGCACTAACTTATCTGTTTGGCTTGGCCATTATCTACTTTTGGCGCTTTAGAAGCGGCGTCTGGAAATCGATCCAACTCACTTAATTTAGTGATATGAAAGGTAAATTCTACACCTAATAAGTTTTGAAAATTTGGAATCAAAGAAGAAGAGCTGTGTAGACAAAAAAAATGAGGTGTGAATTGAGCGGGCGCTCAATCCATCACCTCGGGGGGGAGCCTATGCACTTATAAGTATAGACTTGCCCCATAGAAAGTCAATCTGTAGGGACCGAGATTTGACATGACTAAAGTACTAATATGAACACAGTCATAGCTCTCTGGTACTATTTTACTTTAGTTTTTGGTTATTCTTGTGGCGTTCCCGATCTCGAATCGTTTTTTTATCTAGATTTTGCTGCATCGCGCCGTCTAGATCAATGCCGGTTTGGTTCGCCAAACAGATCAGTACAAACAAAACATCAGCCATTTCTTCCGCTAGCATCTGGGGTGCATTAGCCTCGTCTTGCGGCCGTTTAAATGACTGTTCCCCATAGATACGAGCCATCAAGCGGGACACTTCGCCTACTTCTTCCATCAGAATAGCGGTATTGGTCAGCTCACTGTAATATCGTATACCGATTGTGTTGATCCATTCATCAACCATTTTCTGAATATCTTTAATTGAATGTTCTGCCATTTTTTCGAGCCCTATGTTCCATTACATTAATCTTTTAGGATTGAAGAAAAAAGTATCACATTTGTAGGTTGATTTCTCAAGTAAATGAGGGATGTGCATACCCTTTCAACCAGACCGATGAATCGGCCGGTTAAGATAAAAAATCGTCCGTTTTTTCACCGATCAGCCTGATTATTGAAGATCCTAGATTCATTAAATAGTACCAGAATAGAGTTATAGTATTTTTAACCAGTTTAATCCCCTCAACCACTCCCTACGGGGCACGTCCGAACTAGTTCGGGCCTTCTCCCCAAGGGGAAAGATAGATCCCCCTGCAGCGCAGGGGGAGGGTTCAGGGCAAGATCTATGCCAGTGTTAATTTGTGAAACTTGAAAAATCAGGCTTTTTATCTTAATTGAGAGTGTCAACACTTCAGAAAGTAAAAGACGAACACCCCCCGAGTAGATACTTGAAATGCTCGTAACCTCTTTTCTAGCGACCAATTGAGCTAAAAACTATCTCAACCTTCATACCGTCTTTCAAGTTTGGAGAGTAGGATTGTGCCTGATTAAATTTTCTCTTCAGTTTTGGAAGAGCAACTTTCAAATTGTGACAATTATTCAGCTAAAGCTCCCTAACAAAGATTCTAGCCACCCCTTACTAAAGGGGCAAAACTAATAATAGCTGTCAAATTTCAAGTTGGAAGCTATAGTTGAACTTGGTAAATGGGAAGGGGCTGACCAAATCAAAGTCTAAAGCTAACCTCAAATCGTAATTCTTCAGCGGCATCAAAGTTCATCAAAATAGTCGTTCCGACTGACCGAATTACGTATTGCATGAGATCAACATCTACACCCATTTGCATCACTTCAAACGTCATCAAGTAGAAAACCTGCTGAACAATAGCTTTTATTCAACTTATTCAAAAGGTAAATGTGATATGCCTGAGTCAAATCGTCCAGATACAGCCATTATTGATCGTCTGCTAGATAAAGGAGACACAGATATTTTAGTTAGCTTGCTTCAGGCGATGCATCCGGCCGATATTGCGCTGCTATTAGAAGACATCCCGTCTGAACGCTCTATTGAGCTGTTTGATCAGCTGCCTGTTGATGTAGCTAGTGAAGTCCTAGACGAAACTGGGGCACTCGTTAGGCAAGACCTGATCGAAAATGTAGAGGATAAGCGCATCGCAGAGCTGCTTGACAAGCTGCCGATGGACGATGCGGCCGAAATTTTAGACGATCTCCCCGATATTGTGTCTGATCGGCTCTTAGAGCTGATGGATGACGCAGAAGCTGATGAAGTTCGTGAAATTTTAGCTTACGATGATGGTACGGCCGGACGACTGATGAACCGAGTAGTTGTTTCACTTAGGCGCCAATGGTCTGTGGCATACGCCCTTGAATATCTGCGCTCGCTAGAAGAAATTGAAACGGTACATTACCTTTATGTCATAGATCGAAATGAAAAGTTAATTGGCGTAGTGCCCATTCGATTTCTGCTACTGTCCCAGCTAGATGAACTAATCGAAGATATCATGCTCACGACCGTTTTTTCTGTTTCAGCTTCGGCCGATCAGGAAGAACTAGCCGAATTCACCGCACGGTACGACTATGTAGCAATTCCTGTTGTTGATGAAAAAGAGAAGCTAATAGGCGTTGTAACTGTCGACGACGTCATGGACGCTTTGGAAGAAGAAGTAACAGAGGATATCCAGCGTTTAGGTGGTTCAGAGCCACTCGATCAGCCCTACTTTTCGGCCGGACTGCGGCGTGTGATCGGGGCGCGGATTGGCTGGCTCATGCTTTTATTCCTAGCCGCTATCATGACAGGCGCTGTTTTGCAGGCTTTTGAAAATGAACTCCAAACAGTTATTGCACTGGGCTTTTTTATTCCTCTTGTTACGGGCACGGGTGGGAATGCGGGCTCTCAAACTGTTGCTACGATCATACGAGCCATTACGCTTGGAGAAGTTCGCTTGTCTACACTCGGCCGAGCAGTCATGCGAGAAGTAACAGTTGGACTATTTCTTGGGGGATTCATGGGGGCGATGGGGTTGATACTGGCCACGATTTGGGGTGTTGGTATCCAAGTTGCGCTGGTGGTTACTTTTACTCTTCCGATTGTGGTGATTTGCGCCACCACAATCGCTACCGTTGTGCCAACCGTAGCAAATCGATTCAATATCGACCCTACTATTATCAGCGGTCCGATGATCTCTACGATTGTTGACACCGCTGGATTAGCGATCTACTTTTCTCTGGCGCGGACGTTCATCGATGCAATTTAATACTCAGCAATTCCATAGCAGCATTAATCATTCAAAAGCGCCTTGAGCTTTGCCAAGCGTGGATCAATATCATCAATCTCACATGAGCACGGATCAGTATTGAGGTTAGTCCCACACTCAATGCACAATCCCTTGCAATCTTCCATGCACAGAGGCTGCATCGGCCGTTCTAACAGAGCCAACTCACGAATAAGCGGCCCTAAATCAACATTGCCATCTTCCCCCATCACATAAGCGTCTTCGTCTATAACACTAGAGGGTGGATAGTAAAAGAGTTCTTCAACCCGGCCAATGACGGAAACGTTACTCAACTCTAGGCAGCGAATGCAGTCGATTTCGGCCGTAGTATCAAAATCCCCCTGAATTAAAATCCCCTCACCCGTTCGGGTGATTAAAAATTTGCCATTCAACGGAATAAACTTTTCATCTTCAACGATAATCTGAGGATAATCAAATTCGATTTCCCCAGTTGTACCGGGGGAGGCTTCGATTAAGTAACCAAAATTAAACCTTAAATTATTACGCTGCATGAATTTACCTCACTGAGGATTTAAGACAATTGCTTTTTGCCTCAAATTTTAGTATATCAGCCGCATCCATAGTTGCCATCTGATTCGCTAAGCTTTTTCAGCAAAAAATTAACAATTTGCCATAAATTAAGACAGATTAGCATGAATTTTAGGCAATAATAGAGGATAATCAGTACGAAAGGTCGCAGGATTAGTTAGAATAAAGTTGACTGTGCAAGTTCAATCTGAAGATTGGATTATACGAATTTTGCCTTAATCAAATATTGCAATAGATTTTCACCCCAATCCTAGCTAAACTTAACTGCTAATCAATTGCAATGTGCATTTGATTTGATTAATCTGGAGTGTAATGGAATTAAACGATTTATTTAGGTCTCATAATAGATATAGGCTTAGACATCAATCTAAAATTCCAAATTTAAGCAACACACCTATTACCAACCCCAGCTTCGCTAAAATTCACAACTGTATTTCTCAAGGGAAAAAGTCACTAGGTATGGTTGACCTGTGGCGTGTCAATGGTTACTGAAAAAATAGGTCATTATCTAATCGAAGAAATCATCGGTTCCGGTGGAATGGCCCGCGTGTACAAGGCATTTGATGACCGCGTAAAACGCTATGTTGCGGTAAAAATGCTGAGCGAGCACTTCACCCACCAAGATTACCTATTTGAGCGCTTTGAGCAGGAAGCGCGATTGATTGCATCCTTAGAACACCATGCCATTGTTCCAGTCTACGATTATGGGAACCACGATGGTCGCCCCTATATTGTCATGCGGCTTATGACTGGCGGGTCTTTGGCAGACCGACTGGAAGAGGGTGCTGTAGACCTCAAATCTGTCTCCAATATATTGACCCGCATCGCTGCAGCACTCGACAAAGCGCACGC
The DNA here is from genome assembly GCA_039199965.1 of Chloroflexota bacterium. Classification (GTDB taxonomy): domain Bacteria; phylum Chloroflexota; class Anaerolineae; order Promineifilales; family Promineifilaceae; genus WTJY01. Next base: position 11,356 of record JBCCSO010000028.1, read on the forward strand.
TAATGATGTCATTCACCGAGACATCAAGCCAGGCAATATTCTATTTGATGAGGATGGCATCGCGTTTTTAGCCGACTTTGGCATCGCCCGGTTCTCTGAGATGACTCAGTCGGGCGTTGTAGTAGGGTCACCTCACTACATGTCACCAGAACAGGCACGGGGACACCCCATTGACTCAAGATCTGATGTCTATCAGCTAGGCGTTTTGCTCTTCGAGATGCTCACCGGCAGCCTCCCTTACGATGGAGAATCTATTGACTCGGTCATCTATCAGCACGTCCACGAGCCGGTCCCCCGTCTAACCAACTACAACCCAGACCTACCTTCCAATCTGCAGGGGCTAATCAATAATGCTTTAGCCAAAGATCGGGACAATCGAATCAGCACGGCCGTTGAACTGGCTTCTCGATTTACAAAACTTGTCCCATCGGAAGACAATCCATCCCCACGAGGCATTGTACCAGCGCGTCTATCCGGCCGGATGATGCGGCGAACCTTATCAAATATTGAGACCGACACCGTCATTGACTATCCGGTGCGCAAACGTAGAGCGATACTCCCCCGCCTGCTTATGTGGCTGATCGGGATTGTGGCACTCTTGCTGCTGGTGTACCAAGTCCCGGCTGTCCGAAGCAATCCAACCGTTGACTACTTTGCCACAACTTTAAGCACCGCCTTCCGTGAGGTACCAAGCGTCGCTCAAGACCTACAAGATTGGGGCGCTGATGCGGTGATTGAAATAACAGGGAACGCAACAGAAACCCCATCACCGACGCCAACCATCGTCCCAACGGCAACTGAAGTACCACCGCTTGTTTTGCCTTCGGCAGAACCACCATCAACTGAGCCACCGCCAACATTACCACCTACAGAGGTGGCCGTTGTCGTTCCCCCAACAAATACTCCTGTTCCCCCTACAGAAACACCAACTGAGACACCTTCACCGACGCTAGGTGTACCTGAACCCACGAGCACGCCTGACCAAGACGTGATTCCACCGACTGAGGTATCGCCAGATACGCTCATTAATGGACGAGAATTAGCAGAATTGACCGGCAGTTCAGGCAGTCTGGTCTTCTCGCTGCGCAAGTTCAACGAGAATAAATTTAATCTGTACGTAAGGGATGTTGAAGAAAATCTTATTCAACTCACCTCAGCTGATGAAAATGATTTTGGAGCTGTGTGGTCACCTGATGGAAGCGTAATTTCCTTCTTTTCAGAACAGGGAGATCGAGCGATCAAAATTCTACAGCCGGATGGAACCAGCCCAACTTTTCTGACAAACAATTTGACGGCCGAAGAATATCCAAAATTTGATCCATCAGGCGAAACGATCATCTTTCACTCTAACCGGCCTTTCGGAGAGAACGATACCTTCCGCTTTGGGATCTACACCATTTCATCCGACGGTCCGGTCAACTCAGAAGAACGTTTGATTCGGAACGGCCGCGATAACTACGCACCGTCTTACTCCCCTGACGGCAAGAAGATCGCTTATGAATCACAAGTTGGCCCGATCCGGCAGATATACGTCTACGATATCGAAACGGGTGAAGAAACTCCGGTTACATTCTTCTTAACGGGCTGGGCCAGACACCCCGTCTGGTCACCGGACTCTGAGGACCCCAAACTAGCCTTCTTCTATGAACGCGATGGCACGTCTGAGATCTACACTGTGAATCCAGAAGATGGAACTGACTTAACCCAAGTCACGGCAGGGTTTGACTTTAACGGCTTCCATCCATCTTGGTCACCTAACGGAGAATATTTAATTTTCCATGCGGACATGAACGAAGAAAACAATAATCGCGATCTGTGGATGATTAAACCAAATGGCACAGGGCTGCGCCGCATCACAAACACGCCTGACCGAGAAATTCAGCCGAAGCTTCGCCCACCAGCCACAGCTGAAGAGCAGCGATAGTCCCTGCTTACTTACCATTGGCTACGTGGCGAAAAACGTAGTCGGTCAACGCGGGGAAATGCCGATTGGCCTGCACGAAAAACCAATCATACCAAGTGACATAAATTTCCTGCTTCTGCCACTGAATGGCTTTCACTACTTGTTCTGCCACCTTTTCGGCCGGAATCCCTGATGATCGATTGGGGTTTTTAGGGCTTGATCCTAGGCGAGCCGTGTGGAATTCCGTAGCCGTCAAACCCGGATAAAGGATGGAAACAGTAATGTCATCCTCTGCTAGCTCCATGCGCAATGCACGACTGTAGCCATTAACGGCCGCTTTGCTAGCTGTGTAAGCCCCCTGGTTGACGAGCGGCCGGTCCTCTACGATTGAGGACACATTAATAATTTGGCCTCGTCGCTGCGTGTGCGCTTCAGTTGTTTGAATCAGCATTTGTTTCGCAGCAGCTTGACTCAGCCACGCTAACCCATACACGTTGGTCTCCCAAATTTGACGGAAATCATCTGGATGCAGGTCTTTTAGCAGGCCAAAGTGACCCAAGCCAGCATTATTTATCACCACATCGACCCGGCCATATTTTTCAACAGTAGCGTCGATAAGTTGCTGGCAGAAAGTCTGCTCCCGAATATCTCCGGCCAGAATTAAAACGTGATGTTCAGCAAGGCCACAGCTAGACACTAGACCTTCTAGTTTGGATTGGCGTCGGCCGGTTAACACCAACTGGCCACCCGCCTGCGCCACCTGTCGTGTAATTGCAGCTCCGATCCCCGCTGAGGCACCAGTGATCAGAACCACACTGTCTTCTAGGATCATTTACTTTTTTTCGATTGACAGCTTCCAATCATTCGTTTGACACGTGCTGCAAGTTTTGATCTGCATCAAGGAAAGACAATCAGGCAGAAAACCATCTGAATAAGTAGCCTTATTTGACGACAAACCGTTCAAGGAAGGCATGGATCGTTTCGTCAGATACAGCCATATCCATGCTGGGATTTGTTGGAAGCGCTTCCAAACACTCAGACCGGGCTTCAGCTTCTTCCACAATTACTCCTTGAGCGATAATTTCCCCCGAAATAGCGCTGCGCAGCTTAAACGGTATTTCTCCTCCGACTTGGTTTACTTTGTTCTCATCGCTGCACAGCGGCCGAAAAGCAGGGCGCGGATTTTGGGCGCACAGAACTAGCTGTAAATCGGAGCTATTTGCCGGTGTCCATTCCGGTTTGGCGTAGTTGCTGGCCCCCTGCAAGTAACCGCTCCGCTCGGCGAAAGCGATCACGGGCGCAATTCCAGCCTGATCTGGGTCGTACAGCGTGGCATTTGCCATCGGCACACCAGAGCAGACCCCAAAAGCTGCATCAAACAGCCCAGCGGCCGGGCCGACCTGTCGTACCCGGCTCAGAGCCAAAATGCCAATGACAATGACAGCTAGAATTGTGAAAATTAAGAGGGGTAGAGCAGTTGCGAACGCCACCCGCCCGGTTGTTTTATAAATTGGTTCTTCTTGTTCTTCCATAAAATCTAATCTGCCTTTGCTGGAAAAAGACGAAACAAGTCTAGACAGCCATCGATTTAAGCACCTAAAAGCACGTAGAGATAGTTTCTGAAACCTGTCAGCCATTCGAAACATTTCTTCAGCCGACTCATATCATACAACCACGATGCATAGTTTAAATCAGAAATTCATTTGCCCTTTCAAAATCATCAGGATTGGTTGCGCATTTATAGCATCCTTTTAAACTACGGCTTACATCAATCATCAGTCACAAAGGTTTACTATGACAGAGCGTCTGTACTATAACGACTCATACACCATCCAATTTGCAGCCACCATTTTGGAGCGACTGGTCCACAAAGATTCCACGGCCGTTGTTCTAAATCAATCATACTTTTACCCCAGCTCTGGAGGCCAACCCCACGATGTTGGTACGCTTTCTGATGTGGCCGTAACCAATGTTTTTGTACGCAAAGAGGATGGTGCTGTGGTTCACGTTCTAGAACGTGATCATGTGCCTGACCAAATCTCAGGCCGGATCGATTGGGAGCGCCGTTTTGATCACATGCAGCACCACTGCGGCCAGCACATTTTATCAAGGGCTTTTATTGAAGTGGCGGAAGCTCCCACTGTGAGCTTTCATCTGGGGCCAGAAAGCTGCACAATCGACATTGATGTAGCTGAGATTACGTCTGAAAAGCTCAAAGCAGCTGAAACCTTGGCCAACCAGATTGTTCAAGAAAACCGACCGGTGACAACCAAGCAAGTTTCGCTCGAGGAAGCTCAATCGCTGCCTATTCGAAAACTCCCGCCTGTCTCAGATGGCCTGATCCGCTTAGTTGATATTACCAACTTTGATTTAACCGCCTGCGGTGGGACCCACGTTGCCCACACGGGGGAGATTGGCCTGATCAAAGTGACTAAGATCGAGCGGCGAAAGAAGATTTTGCGTGTTGAATTTCTGTGCGGCCGACGAGCCCTTGCGGATTATGACCGAAAAATTACTGTTGTTCAGGCGCTAATGGCTAACCTGTCAACGGGTCAAGATAAACTAGTCGGCTCTGTTGAAAAGCTGGAGCAAGAACGCAAAATGCTCTCACGCGAGGTGCGCCTACTCAAGCGTGAGAAGTTTGAGCAGGTTGCTCAGCGGCTAAGCAACCAGTTAGATCAACTTCATGACATTGAATTTCTGACCCACACATTTACAAATGGAGAGAGTCTGGACGATATGCGCCAAATTGCCACTGTTTTGACATCATCAGAAAACAGAGTGATTGTTTTGGGCAGTGCTGGCAGTCAAGCGATGCTCTGTTTTGCCTCTTCGGCTGGTGATAGGTTCCACATGGGGAATCTATTGCGTGCGGTGCTACCACTGGTAAACGCCAAAAGTGGTGGGGGCGGAATGAAGCAGGCCCAAGGCGGTGGGCAGTCAGCCACGGCCGCAGAAGTTTCGGCCGCACTGCATGTTGCACGGGAAAAGATCGAAAATCAGGAAGATTTTTAGCGTTTATTCCACGCCCGTTAACGCATTTTTTTGTTAAATAATGTGACATAAGGTTTGGGGAGTTTGTTTGAGTGAGGTAAAATGACTAGATACCAATTTTAATTTTAAATTCATTTATTACTCCAAGGTGCAAGCATGAGTGCAGATATAGAAGCTTCAAAACGGTTCCTTACGTCCGTTCCATTCTTTACAAATCTTAGCCTGACAGAAGTAGATGAGCTTGCACGACGCCTAATACCACGTCGCTTCCAAACAGGCAGTACGGTTTTCCATTTAGGAGACCCCGGCGGGTTGCTCTACATTATCCTCAGCGGCAAAATCAAAATTTCACATTCTACGCCAGACGGGCAAGAAGCGCTTCTTGCGATTATGGGGCAAGGGGACTTCTTCGGTGAGCTGGCTCTGCTAGATGACTCTCCCCGTTCAGCCACGGCCGAAGCAATTGCGCCAACTGAAACGCTTACGCTACATCGTGATGATTTCATGCGCTTTATCGATGACCACCCAGCGTTTGCCCGTCATGTGTTGACCAGCTTGGCGCGTCGGGTGCGCCACATGAATGCTCAGATCAGCGACATCTTCTTTTTGGATCTACCCGCACGGTTGGCCCGCACACTAATTAAGCTATCTGAACAGCACGGCCGGTCTACTCCAGAAGGCACTCAGATCGAGATTTCTCTCACCCAGACTGACCTAGCTGAAATGACCGGTGCAACTCGCGTCAGCATCAATAAGGCTCTCGGGCGCTTCCGCCGTCAGGGTTGGGTTAAGGTCAAAGGTCGCAAATTCACCATTGCGGACAAGAATTCGCTAGAACACATTATTGAACTTGCTGGCGGATAAAAGCTCCTTAGTCTCTAAAGGTTAGACTTAACAATTCCACAATCAAAGAGTTCTGTAGAACACGTTCATCTCTTTGGCTTTGGTTTTTTAGCCCGTTGTGACTCCGTTTTTCCAATCGGTCGTAACTATCATCAAAAAAGACTTGCGCCTTGAGCGTCAAACTGGACAGACCATCAGCGTGATGGTCTTTTTTTCTTTGGCCGCTATTGTCACGTTCAACTTGGCGATCAGGGGAGATTTAGCCGCAGCACGCAATGTATCAGCGGGCCTGATTTGGGTAACAATACTTTTGGCAGGAACCTTGGGACTAAACAGGTCGTTTTCGGCCGAGCGTGAGAATTCAAGCCTAGACGGCATGCTGATGGCGCCCGTCAGTCGTCAAGCCATCTATGTGGGAAAAGTGGGATCAGTTCTTATTTTTTCACTGGCCCTTGATTTAGTTTTAGCCTTCATGTTCTTCATCTTTTTTAACCGGCCGTTTCTGAATCCAATTGTGCTGCTGGTGCTGGCACTGGGCACCATCGGGTTTGTGGCGGCCGGAGTCATTGTGACCGCCATGACCATACAGACTAATGCGCGGGATGTATTACTGCCTGTGTTGCTGCTACCATTGGCGTTGCCAGCCGTGCTGGCAGCCGGATCTGTTACTGCAGTGGTTACCGCCCCAGCAGCATGGGCATGGGCCGATATCTCTTACGCATTGGGAATCATCATCTTCTACGATATTTTTATGATCAGCGCCGGGCTGTTTACATTCCCCTACATCGTCGAAAGCTAACCTCTTTTTTTCGGAACCTTCTGCTCCTGTGTTGCCTGCTTCTAGCATCGTCTATCTTCACTCAAAATTAATGCGGGCCACAACTACATCACACCCTCAACCGGTATTAATATCCTAAGTTTGCCAGTGTGCTTTTGGTTCCAAGGGACATATGTCTTAATGCAATCATATTGGTCCTACCATACCCTTGTCACAGACGGAACGCGCAACCCGGGTGGGTTTATGACAAGCGTACATTCCTCACAAATCTGATCATATCCGTTTCAGAGCACGTATTCACTCATGGCTAGAATCGCAATTCTTCACTACTCATCCCCCCCAATTATTGGCGGAGTTGAAAGCGTTATTGCTCACCACGCACGTCTTTTAATACAAGCAGGTCACTCGGTCAGGATGGTGGCAGCAAGGGGTGTAGAACCGTGTGAAAAAGCGACATTTTGCCATATTCCCCTGGTAGGCTCACAGCACGAAACCATTTTAGCCATCAAAAAACAGCTAGACGACGGGATTGTGCCAGACGATTTTGATGCGGTTGCTTCTGAAATATTTTCACAACTATCCGTGGGATTTGAGAACACAGACGTCATTATGGCCCACAATGTGGCATCGCTGCATAAAAACTTGCCGCTGACAGCCGCGCTCCGAAAGTTTTGCGCTCAGCCTAATTCACCCAACCTCATTCTGTGGCATCACGATTTTGCATGGTGCTCTGCCCGTTATCAGGATGAATTGCATACAGGCTACCCGTGGGGTTTGATTCGGGAAGACTGGCCAGATGCACAACCGATCCACGTTGTTGTATCCCAGCTACGCCAAGAAGAGTTTACGGACCTTTACCAGCTACCGGCCGACCGTGCGCAGATTATCCCCTCGGGATTGGATCTTGTAGATCTCCTCAGTCTTGAGGAGCACACAGCTCACTCAATAAATTCGCTCAATTTAACCAGCGGCGATCCGATATTTTTGCTCCCTGTGCGCATAACGCGTCGTAAAAACATTCAGCTCGCCATTCAAATTATTGCAGAGCTGCAAGCCTATTTTTCAAAACCAACCTTGATCGTGACTGGCCCACCGGGGCCACACAATCAGGACAATCACAACTATCTAAAAGAGCTTATCACCCTCCGGGATGAGCTCAGTTTAAATCCAACCACCTCTCAAAGCGGATGTGTACACTTGATGGCAGAAAATTTTTCTGACCCGCTACCGATCCGCCACGTCCATGACCTGTTTCGCATTGCCGATGCCCTAATTTTTCCTAGTTTTGAAGAAGGATTTGGCATTCCGATGCTTGAGGCAGGTCTGGTTGGAATTCCAATTTTTGCAAGCAATATCGCACCTCTAAAAGCTATCGGTACACACTATGCCAATTGGTTCTCACCTTATGGAAATCCGGCCGATATTGCCCAGCAGATTAGTGAAAAGCTGCACAACGACGCAGTTTTTGCGCTCAAAAAACAAGTTAGAAGAGACTTTATTTGGGAAGGGGTTTTTGAGAAGCATATCTCTCCCCTGCTAGGAGTTTGAAGCATATGACACAC
>JBCCSO010000029.1:0-19214 GCA_039199965.1 Chloroflexota bacterium
CAAATCCATCTACATCAATTCCATCCTCTAAAAAGTAGCCTCCGGCTACACCCCAGTCAGCTATATCCGTATTCCAATTAATTAACCAAGCGAACAACACTTGGATTGCTCTAAATATTTTTAATTTCATTGCTTTCATCTCTTTTAAACCAAAAGAGGCCGGCATCTTTCGATACCAGCCTCTTAAATCTCTGCAAAGTAAATCTATTGATTACAACCGTTAAGTCTGCTCAATATATTCGATCGCCTCAACTAAATAGCAAATTCCATCTGGAGACATTTTTATTTCTACACTCTTGAACATCTCACCCTCAGATCTTGGATACATCTGAGATATGTGAACTGCATTTCTCTGTTGCAACTCCATGAGTTCTTTCCGTAAATTTTCTTCTTCTGTACTTTCTCTACTCATTTTTCAATTCTCAATTTGTTTCACACAGAAAGAATACTATTATTTCTTACTTCCTGCACGTTGTCACCTTAATCTAAAAGAGGCTGGTATCTTTCGATACCAGCCTCTGAAATCTCTACAACTTACTTGTTAAACAGCCTCAGCCACCATCTGGAGGTTGCCATCCGTGGCTGAAAGTGCTACTATCTTCAGCAGATTGAATTGACCGCATAATGTCCGGGTATATCCCAACAGTGTTCCTGCACTGTCAGTGACAGACATGCGGTCTTTTTCTTTGCCTAAAACCAAAGTTTGCCCCACAAACGAGCCTATCTTCTGAGCCAAATACTGCTTTGCTAATATGTTGTCAGCCTTTGACACCTCTCCCATCTTTTCTGGAAGTGGGCACCCTGCGGCCGCTAACTCCTGACGAAGCAGATTGAACCAGACTGCCGTAACAGTCAGCTCAACCAACTTTGGTTGTTTTACGACTGTACCGCCGTCTGCATCCCAGCTAATCTCACCCAAGATGCCCAACTCCTGCATCGCCTGAATCAAAAGCTCACCAAAGGCTGATGACTCGTCATCTTCAGAGATTTGCCACAGCACGCCGTCGGTGCGCGGGGCTCCAGCTTTCGATGGGGGAGCGGTGTAGACAGCGGTTACCGCGCCCAAGATGGCGTTTCGCTGTTCTTCCACAGGTAGAGAGGCGATCAGAGCCAGCGTTTCCCGCCGGGCCCGTTCAATGAGCCCCATGCGAGCCTCGTTGTATTCGCTCCAGCTGATCCGGTCAGCATCCAGCTGATTCCGCAACTTGTCCATATTCTTCGGGTTCACGATAGAACCATATTGGGCTCGCACCCGTTCCCCGATTTCCAGATATGCCTGCCCCGCCTGCAAGACGGTTACTGGTGGCATTGCGACGGCCGCAATCGCATCCACTTCAGACTGAAACTCTGCCAAATAGTCTAGTGCCCCATCGGTCAACAGTTGAACCCAGTTGTTGGGATCGAGCTTAACCTGACGAGCTTCCGCTTCACTGAGAGAAGCCTCGATTCTGGGCAACAGAACCTTCGGAATGGCACAGTTAGCGGCCAGCTTCTTGACCATCGCCTGAATCCACCCCATCACAGCCGTTAAATCGGCACCCGTTTTGACACTAGCGTCGATAATCTCTTCTAGCCTCGCCGGCATTTCGCGCGGGGTCCAGCTAGGGTTAATAGCGCGTGCCACCATGAGCAGGTTGCACATGGCGCCTAATACACCTGCATTGGCCTGCGCTTGGGCAATCGCTTTCCGGACCAGCTGGTAGTCATAGGGGCGATCTTCACCAAATTCATCTTCTTGAATCAGACTGAGATATTTGGTCTCAATCTCATCAATGCGAGGTGGTAGCAATCGACTGTCCATAGAAGGCCACGAGATGTCTCCCAGTGCGGTTTGCCACTGGATCTCATCGCTGTCGGCCGACGGCTTGAGCACGACGTACTCACCCAACTGATTGGGTGACCGCCACGCGAGAATTTTCCGCTCTCCATCATAATCAGTGAACGCATAGCACCATATTGAATCATCATTGTCTCCGCCACCAAGGACCCGGGCAATATAAGACAGAAAGTCTGAGTCATTGACCCAGATCGTGCCGCTTTTGAAATCAAGCTCGCACTCCCCTTCAGCCACCGTTTTATTCCCAACTTCCGCTGGGAAGATATACAAGCGGCCACCCGGGATCGGGAAGCGAAACTTCTTTGAGACCTTCTGATACAGCTTTTCGCTGTACCGGCGCGCAATGGAGCGGACAATCCCTGCAAACCACGTCGGCTGGCCCCCGGCCGCTAGGAACTGGGGCACATGCCAGTTGAGGATGTCAGATAACTCCTCATCCGTCTCCGCATTGGCAATGCGGTTGAGCATCGCCTTGTTGTGACGGCCGTCACTTAGCCCTTGGAGGACAAACTCACCCTCCATCCGGAGCCACGCCAGCAGTTGAGCCGGTTGGAAGAAGCCGTTGGGGCCCCCTAGATTGATTAGGGACTGAATATCAATCCGCATTGAGCGTTTTCCTTTCACCGGAACCAGCCCCATGAATACAGTCCCGAACGAGTCGCAGAATTTCACTTCCGTCTTAGTGCTGTTCGGTGGGAGGACAAGGTCACACTCAACCTGAGCCCCATCCACCTCACCCGTGAGGTCATCGACAACCAAGCAGTGGGCTTTCTCCTGCCCAAATGGCCCCATGACCGTTATTTCAACCCGTTTTGCATTAGCAAGCCGACGGCGTTGCTTCTGGGTTAAATTAAGATGCTCCGCGTATGCGAGCCGTTTCACGTAGGATGAGCAGATCTGACCTGCCCCGTCCCATAAATCTGGGTTGACGTCTTTTCGGCCGATCACAATATCAGCCGGGGCGTGCATCGCCCAATAGCGAAACGGGCGCATCATGCGCACCAAGCGCTTGGAGGCGACGAAGGCCCCCTTCTTCATTGAGATCTTTAATCCCAATTTTTCCATGAGTGCCTGACCATCCATGCCCTCAGCATGGAAGCGAAGGACCCCAGAGTCTCTAACGGCGGTCAGTGCGGGGAAACGCTCAACATTTGTCGACATTTCCCCCCAAGTTTTGTGATCAAATGCTTCAATCGCCCAGCTATCAAAATTGGTTAAGAAAGGATAGACCTGCTTACCCAACTTTTTGCTTGCATTAATTACTTCATATTTGTTTGTCATTCTAAAATCTCCTAAAACTAAAGTTTTCTGATGCGAAGTCCGCATCGTTAAGCCCACGGCGTAGCCGTTTAAAGTTTTAAAAAGAGATAGGTTGTATGCTCTGCAGTAAGGTGGCATGAGGGGTGCAGATATTTGAAAAATGTCTGGCAAACTTTGTTGACTTCCCTCTAGACATTGGCTATAGTTGGTGGTATGTAGGCTCCCTCTGAGGTGGCTGGGACAACGCCCGTTGTTCTGCCACCTCGCTTTTTTTTACAGGGGAGATACGAGACAAATACAAACAGGCAAACAGACAACCTCAGAGTTGGAAACCTGACTAAATCGCTTGCTAAAGACCGGCTGAAAAGTCGGTTTTTTTTGTGCCTGTTGCCTAATTCACCGTTTTAGCAAGGGTCAAAAGGGAATCCCGCTCGCTCTCTGTGCTTTGTCCTGCTCCCATGCATCGTTTCCCATCAACGACGTTCTCAGCTGAATCCTAACCGCATCGATCTGATACCGCCAGCATCGAATTGCGCTTCCCTCGTCCTGCGTCCCCTGCTTGTAGAAACGCCACTGAGTGAATTGAATACTTCCGCTCAGCACAAAATCACACCGCCACTCATCCCATACTTCATAGGCGTCCGGATCAAAGGGACCGGGCTGAAAAAACTCGAATGGGACCGCCTCCTCAATGCCCCACTCATACATTACATCGTCTCCGCGCTTCTTTGCGATCCAAATCGCGATCTTCACAATGGCTTGAATCAAACAGTCTAATTTTTTGAACATCTATGGCCTCCAATGCCTCTAAATACAGATATATATCGAGCCACCGGCGGCGTAGCCGTCGATCAGGGTCTGTCTGGCAATGATTTAGCATCGGCGCGTGCTTCCATCACCCCAGCGCAGCGTGGGAGATGGGTGTTTGGCGAAGGTGCCGCGCGGTCAGTTTATGGCCAGAGGCCATGACAAACTGGCCGTGGGGTGCCATGAGCCGAACACAACACACACTCGAAGCGCTTCAGAACAATCCAGATGGGCAATTGAATCAATAGATTGATCTTCCCACCAGCGTGACATTTCTTGTGAACAGGCCCTAATGGATCACTGCCCCGCGTGTCGGCCGCGACCGTGTGAGCCAAGTGAAACCATCGCGTCCCCCCATGGCATAACAAAACTGGAATAAAGACAGGTCCATATCGATTAGCAGGTTGCTAGACATGGATTCCCATCTTCATCATGGCAGCTGCAAGAGGCTTGTCCCGACTCTCTCCGACAGGATTGGTTCATGCAGGTTTGTGTTAGTCAGGCTCAAGCGTTTGCCATCCGGTAGGGGGTCGTCTTATTCAGAAGCCATTTAGCCATATTCAGATCAAGGCCGTTTCGAGCATATGCTGCACGTACGTATCTGGCTAAGAACACCTCTCACCTTCATCCGCTGGCAATACGGCCTTCAAACGTAGCCAACAATAGTCGAAACGTTTCATCAGATTTATGGGGTGGCGTAAATGCACACTCTTTACGCCACTTTTCACAAGCACCTTCTATGCTTAGAATCAAAGGATCACGTAATCAACCAAGACAAAAATGCTGAGTGTCTTATTCAAGTGGAGATTTAAATGCAACAAACAACAGTCACCATCCGGTTTCCGGAAGATATGGAGTACAAACTATCAATCGCCGCGGCTTATGACCGAATGAATCGAACAGAAATCATTCGGAAACTTGTTGCAGAATACATTGATAATCATCCAATGCTGAAAGAGGGTGGAGCATCACAGAGTGAATCGGGAAATTCAGAAAGCTCCTCCACAGCAGGATGACCTGTTGCAACATGTTCTTTAAGCACAGCTAAAAAGAACCCTCAACCCTTTTGGAAAAACAGCTAGAAGCAACCAACAACTATCTATAGTGCTAATAGATGAAGCTCTTATATCCCACAGCTAAAGCATGTGGGCTTTACGGGCTAACCCATAACCAGCCTGCTTTAAATAGAACATTTGAGTGACCCTCAAAATCGATTCAAATTTTGGGACTGTAAAGACACATTTTTCTGTCTATAATCAAATCGCCCTGTAATACATTGATACAAGTTCTTTCGCTTTAAATGGAGACACAAATGCAACAAAAATCAATCACCGTACGATTCCCTGCCGATATAGAGCCAAAGCTTTCAATTGCGGCCGCGCACGAAGGTTTAAACAGATCTGAGCTAATCAGAAAACTTGTGATTGCGTTTGTCGAAGATCACCCGATGGTGAAGCTAGGAGAGGCGTATCAGAAAAAATTAGAGGCTCAGAAAAACTCCCCACAATAGAATAACCCGCAAATAAAAAAAGGCCTCACTGCATTCGGTAGACCCACTCAGCCCATAGTCTAGCCATAGAAAAAAAAAGAGACCGAATAAAACCGATCTCTTCTAATACTCAATACTTTGATGTCACACAGTGGCCGTGGGAGAACTTATATTCACACAGCGCTTTGTCTGACATATCGCCATACTTAGCCAGCGCCTCTGCAAGCACTTGGGGGAGCAAGCGTTCACCAAACACCCCTAGATTGCGTGCGGTACGTCCCTCCCACTTCTGAATCTTGTCCTGTTCCAGTTTGACCCAATACTCAAAGAGATATGGGTAGAAGCGATAGAGCCACACCAACTCAATTTCACTCAGAAACGGGCACAGCATGCAGTTTGAGGGTGGGGGGAGCGGCAGCCCTAGATCTTGTATATACAGCTGGCAGTCCAACCGATTCCACCCCCACTCAGCAAGCGGGTACCGCTTTTGGATGTTTTTGCGCATCCACACGATACCTAGCCACAAGAAATCTTCATATGTGGGGCGTTCGAGTTCGCCACAAGTCTAGTGTGCTACTGAAATGCATTTAAGGAAGCTAAAAAGGAAAAAGTTAGGCAAAATTTCCTCAAAAATGTAGGAGAGAGTAAATGAGAGCAGAAGAATCCTTTTCACGACTCTTCAGCGATCCCATTTAAAGCAATTACGAAATCATTCGGCCAATCATGTTGTACTCAACAACGGTGTCAGCAGGAAGTCGGGAAACAGATCGCCCCCGGGCAACAATAGGAGACAAGGAGCTTTCCAACGACATGATCAATCATTCATTCAATACGATCATAGTCAGAGAATATGTAAAAATGTTGAAGATCAATGAAGTAATCAGGTGCATTGGTTTGGCATGGCTCGAGAGCCCTTGTCAAGCTCTTAGGATCATATAGCAAAATAATCTGAGCTAGTATCCCCGCTTGATATACAAGGCTGGCTCATTCAATCCTTTTATGTAATGATTTCCTGCTTTCTATTTCGGACGCTTACCCTAAAATTACAGTCGGCTAATACGCACTCTTATCCAGTCAAATCTAATCGAAAATCAGGAGATAAAATGAGTCACTTTTTTGCGTACCTATCTAAAATGAAGTTTATTCAACGCTGGGGACTAACATACACCACTCACTCTGAAAACATACAAGAACATAGTTTTCAAGTTGCAATAGTTGCCCATAATTTAGCGTTGATTCGTAATCGGTTATTTGAAGGGAATGTTAATCCAGAGCGTGTTGCAATCTTAGCGTTATACCATGATGTTAGTGAGGTAATCACTGGAGATATGCCAGCTCCCATCAAATATTTTAATCCGGAAATCAAAACAGCTTATAAGGCGATTGAAGCAGTTGCATCCCTAAAGCTTTTAAACATGGTCCCCACAGAATTTAAGGATGATTATCAAGCATTACTTCTAGAGGCCGATGCAGATCATACGCATCATCGTCTCGTTAAGGCAGCAGATACGCTCTGTGCATATCTGAAGAGCGTTGAAGAGATTAGATCAGGAAACCAAGAATATGTGACAATTGAAAAGCAGCTAAAAGCAAAGGTTAATGAGCTAAACTTACCTGAAGTACAACACTTTTTAGAGGTTTTCGCACCTAGTTTTAACTTAATACTTGATGATCTAAATTGAGCTTGACACAATGGCTAGTTGATTATTCGCACGACAGTTAATTTGACATTGTGTCTATCGTTTGATCACTGGACACCTAGTCACAAGAAATCTTCAAAGTATGGGGCGTTCGAGTTCGGCAGAATTCTAGGGTACAGCAGAAATACGTTTAAAGGGGTCAAAAACCAAAAAGTTCGGCAAAATTTCCTCAAAAACACAGGAGAGAGGAAATGAGAGCAGAAGAACCCTTTTCACAGCTGCAGCTACGCTTCAGCGATCCGATCCAGGGCGATTACGAAATAATTCGGCCAATCATACTGTATTCAACAACAGTATCAGAAAGAAGTCGGGAAACAGATCACCCCCGGTCAACAATTGGCGACAAAGCTAAAAGATTTGTTCAAGAAGGGATGCTTGGGTTAATCGACAAACGGACGCAGTCAGCAGGTAGACAGACCGGCTTTCCCGATGTGGTTGCCAACTATATTTTGCACCTGAAGCATCTTTATCCACCCATTCATTACCGTGAGATTGTGCGGATTGTTGAAAAGAAGTTCGGTTACAAGACCGACCATAAAAAAGTCATGCGCTTTTTGAAAAAGCACCCTATTTCAGTTCAGCTCGAATTGGGTTTAAAGTCATTTCATCAATTTGATGAGGCATATGATGCTCGCTGGACAGTCATACGCCTGTTTTACGAAGGGTGGAATAAGAAAAGTATTGCTGGCTTCCTTAAGTTATCGCACACACATGTGGCTACCCTTATTGAGGTATTTGAAAAAGATGGATTTACAGCCCTTGAAGATAAACGAACCCGACCGGCCAGCCACGCGCACAATCAAATGACACTCCCGTTTTTAGAGCAGGTTTATCAAACTCAGGTCAAACATCCAGATGCTGGCAGCTTTCGAGTGCTTGGAATCCTTGAAAAAGAATTAGGAGAAAAGACCCCCAGCGAGCGGACAATCGGACGTGCGATGCAGCACAATCGTTTTTGGCGTGGAGCACATAACCCTTATGCCGTAGAGAAAATAGAGCCTAAAGAACCGGCCGAACTGCCATACAAACCCCTTTATCGGCATCATTATTGGTTTATCGATATTCGTTACTTGGTCAAGCTTGATGGGAAATGGATTTACAGCATCTGCATTATCGAGGGATTTTCACGAGCGATTTTGGCTGGAATGAGTTCTCGTCATCAGGATGAGATTGCTATTTTGCAGCTACTCCATGCCGCTTTTGGGGATTATGGCTTACCGTGGGGGATCGTGTCGGATAATGGCTCTGTTTTTACCGCGGAAGCGTTCAATTCAATCTTGGAAAAACTTGAGATTAAACCGTGTCTCATTGAAAAACGACAGGCTTGGCAAAATCTAATTGAGACTCAATTTAATGTTCAGCGGAGGTTGGCCGATGCTCAATTTAATGAAGCCACTGAGTTTGAGCAGATACAGGATCAGCATGCTACTTTTGTGCAAATTTTCAATACAACCCGCCACTGGGCACATCGAAACAGAAGCGATGGATGTGTCACCCCAATTTCTGTTTTAGGTGGAGAATTAGGGAGATCTGTGACACCGGATCAGCTTCAACGAGTTTTCAAGCAGCTTCAGTTTTCTCGTGTGGTCAATCGTCATGGATGTGTCAGCATTCAGCGATTTTGTATCTATGCTGAGCGCGGGCTAGCAAAAAAGCGAGTGGCCATTTGGCTCTATCAAGACAGACTGCATGTTGAGTATCAACAAACCTTGTTGGCCCGTTACCAGTATCGTTTCAACCGCAAAACAAAGAAAATAGCCAAAATTGATAAACCAAAGTTGTTTCATACGATGTTTGCATCTCCTCAAATTGAGCTTTTTGAACTTAATGATCAAGAATGGCTAAAAATCTTGGAGCGGCCGCAATATGCTAGACGATCTACCAACAAAAAAGATCATGCAAAACAACTGTTAATGGCTTTTCTAAGTTTTATTTGTCTAGCTTAGTGTGCAGATCAAAGAAACCCTTGAGGATAACATAGCTTTCTACCCAATGAAAAAGAGCTGGACTCGCATAAAGTGAGTCCAGCTCTTTTTGGCTAAGGGTGTCAGTGTATCGTTATCACCCTCTCAAATTATTTGTTTTTACCAAAATACAATCCTAAAGGAATTAATGCTGAAATGATTAATGGAGAGACAAGCATCAGCATACCCAAACCGATGTTAGCGCCACCAGTCTGATTGTTTAGTTGATATGAGATGCCGTCGAACCAGAAATACCCCCAGAATAGTAGCGTGCCAATCGTCACCAGAGACAACGAAAGGCCTGCTCCAAACTGAGTATCGTACTCTTTATTCTTCACTAGATTAGAGTATACAAAAGCCAATACGATGAATGGAATCATGACAAGGGCTGTTTGGAGCAAGCGTGTTCCTAATTCTTCCATGAAATTAAATGGTGAGTCGGTTATGAGTGAGAATAAAACACCACCTCCCCACACGACCAATAAAGGGATAATAACGGTCAGAGACCAAAACTTTTTTTGAGATACATTGTTGTTCATATTTTTCCTTCCTTTTACAGGCCTATTTGTAGAAACTACTTATCAAAAATTACCTGCAAAAAAATGCTATGAACTAACTATAAAACACTTTCGAAAAACATATAGGAGTTAGGCTCCGACAAATCGTACTGAAACTCAGTCAATTTCTTGGTTCAGAGTTCATAACACATAAATAGATATGTGGATATAGCCCTCTTAGAATTACTGCCACCTGTATTTCTGCCGAACTCGAACGCCCCACATATGAAGATTTCTTGTGGCTAGGTATCATCCACACCGGTTCCCGCGCTGGATCAGATTGACGATCTTCATCAGCCGCAATGCCGATCCAGACTGAAACTGGGCCACATACCTGTGTATGGCCGTACAGCCCTCTCTTGAGTCTGTGATCGCTAATTGACAGCCTCTCAGCCACAAACTCGTTCAACCAGCGATAGAAGGGGTCCAACTTCAAATTGCTGGTACACGTCTTCGGAAAAGCTTTGGAGCCTATCGTCTGTTTACTTTCATAGAACTGCGTCAAGGTCTGCCACTTCTCGCTGTGGTAGCCGTCGGCTACCTGCAAGAAGCGAAAGGGGACTCCGGCCGCGGCGCACAGTGCTTCGCAAAAATCGACGTGCGCCAGCGTAGCTGGATGCTCGTTGCCGGTATCGACGATACAAACAGCCAGCTCGCCGGGTATATGTTCTGCCGCAAACTGAGGCTCAAAGATCAATCTGTAGAGGATGGCGGTTGAATCCTGCCCGGCACCGAAAGACAGCACCGTCAAATGCTGACGGCCGCCGGGCACGAACCGTGGGACACGATCAAGGGCATCGGTTTGGCCCAATGCCTCAACATATGCAAGGGTGATTGGATCTGTGCCGATGACTTCGCGCGTGTGATACAGGCGGTCAATCCAGCTTGATGTAGTTTTTTCCATCTCTTTTGATCACGGTGGCTCGCTTGCCCTTAATGGTGAGGTCGTCATAGTTGACATCTCCACCTAGCAAGTTAAAGCTAAAATAAGTGCTTCCCCCTTCTGAGAAGCCATCCCCATTGATTTCAATTTTGGCCACAGGTTCGTCAGTGCCGCTCGATGAGCTAACGTCCGCCTTCCACTTGGCTTTCCTTTTTTTGCCAGTGATAAGGTCTAAAAAAGCTTTCATGCTACACCCCCAAATACCAAGGCACTCTGCCGCGGCCGTGCCGGATCTAATACCGGTATAGCCAAAGGGGGTTTTGCCTCGTTGGCGGCTAAGTTCTTGCACCGCACAAAGTGCGGTTCACGAGTCGCTTTCACAAACTTCACGTCGAACCGATCCACCAAAGTGAACAGCTTTTGCAGTTTTGATTTGTTGCGGGTTTTGGAACCGATTTTGTGTGTCCCATTGATCCAGCCCGCCACATAGTCGGATGTACCGACCAGCAGCACAGACGTCACCTGTTCATCCAAGGCTTGAAGACCTTCAATGACCGCCGTCAACTGTCCTTGTGGCTCACTAATTAATGGGTGCGAATTGTTAATGATCGTTTCACTGATCCCACCATCTTCGTTTCTTACCCGCACAATGGCGCAGGTCCCGGCCGGACCGCCGGTCTTTTTGCTCGCGCTGAAGTAAATGCACGCTTTCATATTTCACCTTCACTTGTTTCAAGCAACAAAAAGGGGGCCGACCAACGGTTGTTGATCAGCCCCTTTGAGTTTGTAGATAGTTATTCAATTGTTGGGTTTCGGGCTAGCCTCTAAAACGGTATATCGTCCTCTTCGGCCGCAGATCCGCCACCACTGTTTGCAACAGCGCCGTTCCCATCATATCCGGGAGGGGTGTATCCACCACCGCCGTTGTCTTCGTTGCGACCGCTCAAGAAACGGACCGTATCTGCGCGAATTTCAAACGAGGCGGCCATAGTGCCATCTTGTTTTTGCCACAAGCGCGGGCCACCTGTTGCAGCATCGCCTTGCAAATTACCTTCAACCAATACTTTCTTACCTTTTGACAGATACTGATTGGTAGTTTCAGCCTGACGGCCCCAAACGTTCACGCGGAACCACATGGTTTCCTCGTTACGCTGACCGTCTTTGCCGGTCCAAGAGCGGCTGGTGGCCACACTAAAACTGGTAACAGCCGTGCCGTCTGCCATATAACGCATTTCTGGATCGCGCCCTAAATTCCCAACGATAGTAACTTTTTGATATGTCATTTTGTTTTTGTCTCCTGACTAATTAGATTTTCTTGCCGAAGCCACTTGAGCATGACTTCTCACCCCTCAGGAGCGTTAGCGACCAAGTGCGGAAGACGGACCACCTGCATCGCCCAAACAGCGCAAACCTATCTGCGGGCGGCTCATATGAGACAATCTTGTCAGGTTGAGTTCTCTCCGGATATAGCGCCGTAAAAAAAGAGCCGACTCAGCCACATGGCCAGTTCTGCTCTTTTTTTCTAGTATTTAAAAACCCAGCACTAAATCGTGAAGCCAAGCGGCTCCGCCGAATACAATGGCTAGTGCAGTTGCGACAAATATGAACTCTTTCATCGGTTGTCTCCTTTCAACTTATATAGATGAATTTCACCAATCCATGGCGTTAGCCATCCAATGAAATCTAGACTCTGCTTGTCTGCTCGCACTCAAGAAGCATGCGGGTCTCCCGGCCGACGCCGTAGGCCCGGCTGGTGACCCGCATGCGGAATCACGCACGCAAAACAAAAAAGACCAAGCAAATCGCTTGATCTCTCTAATGATTTAAAACTTGAGCTCAACGCCTATTTTCTGAACCATGCCCTCCGCACCGATAACACAGTCCCCAGTAGACATGCTCAAACTGATGAAAGTGGCCATAGCCATTGCATCGTGTACAGCGGTCTTCTACCGGCGTACGCATCATCTTGGCAAAGCCCTTGCCAGCATGGGCCGTGTACACAAAGACAGATGCTTTCTGTGGTGCTGTGTCAGTTTGGGGATCAAATACCGTTTTGGATTGATGCCTGAGCTGCTTGGCTAAGGTCAAGTATTTTAGAACCGCGTTTTCAATACCAGCTAGCTGAATAGGGATTGAAATGAGGCGGCCATTGAACCAATACTCGTGGCTAAAATCTCCGCCGGGTAGGTACAAGCCTGTCTGACCCTCAACCCTCCCTTGATCGTTCCGCTTCCATTTGTAGGTATCAACCTCTTGATGAGTAAACTCCCGACCGAATCCGGCCAGAAGCATTTCCCAAAATATCAAATTGTATTCATCGTTGTGGGGTGATATGAAGTTACCGGTGGGGCGATTCTGAGCGACTCTCTCGCACATCGATGCGGACATATGCTGTTTCTCCTTTTGTTTGAACGCCTGATTAACCGAAGCGCAATCGGCTTCACCCCACCTACGGCGTAGCCGTTTTTGGATATAGTCGGCCGACACTCAAAGGCTCAAACATGTAGTCAACCAGTTTCCAGTGGCTCTTGTGCTGGCGGCAGCTGTTTCAATAGAACTCAACTGGTCTACCCCAAGATGTTTGCACAGGCGGCCGCTGGGTCGTTTCTGCAACGTGCCCCAATATCAGTTTATGGCCAAAGGCCATGACAAACTGATGATGGGGTGCGTAAAGAGACGACTGTACCCCCAAACAGACAGGCAAGTTTCAATATCGCACAGCCTATGGCATGGCAACGGGTCATGCTTTGGCTCCAGACATTTTTAAATTTAATAGCTTTACTGCCAGAAAACTAGGCCAGACGCTTTTCCCAGTAAGCAAGATCTTCTTCTATCGCTTCTTCAGGCATCCCCATATCCTCTAGCTGCGCCCGCTTGCCCCCAGCCAAATAGATAAACCCTTCTAACCCGATCAGGTCCACCGCTGCCGCTTTCTCGTCAGCTGAAAGAAACTGTCCAGACACATTTCTGCATCGAATAAGATTCCCTCTAAGTTCAAAATCTTCTTGTGGATAGCACAGGCGGCAGAGTTCTAAAAATGCCTTTCCCGGTAAATGTATCAGGTCTGCAGATACGGGCTCCATCTTGAGATTTCGAACCCAAACTTTATCTGTGGGATCTACAAACAGCTCCGCAATTTGCAGGATCATATCCGGTCGGGTCCATGCATCAACAGGTTTTTCCAAACCCTCTATGACGTAGTGATAGATTTCTTGCATGGCTCGCTTTTGGACTTTGCCGATACTCATGGCAACTGCCTCCTCCGATATGTATGTATGCTCACCGTATCTTTTGACAAACTGGATGATTGACTGTGACGTACCGCGTCTAAAATTAGATCGTAGGCGGGCGTGGCGTGATGAATAGTAAGCTATATTTAGCTTCTACTTTACAGCAACACCCCTCAAAAATCCATTTTTTACGTAAAAAACTGTCTTCAACTGTTACGGTGTTAGGCTAACAATTTGGTTCAAAGCGATTGTTGCCGCTTCCTCATTGATTAGACCGTACCATCTGGCTTCAGTGACACCATCGTTGATCAGAAAGGCGGTAGGCGGGTTTGTAATCCCATATTCCAGCAAGATTCTCTTTTCGGCTGGCACATCAACATCAAGCATGTAGAACCCAACTTCGTCCCCATAAACTTCCTGTAGCTGCGCCACCACGGGCGCATCTTCACGGCAGGTGGCTCACCATTTGGCGTGCGCAATCAGCATCATTGGTCCTTCATGTTCACGCGGATCGGCCGTCATAGGAGGATAAATTGGCTCAGACCGAATCGCACGATCCCGACCAATATCAATAAACGTGTAGATCAGAAAAATAACGGCAAATAGAAATCCGCCCCAGACCAGCAGATCATTGGTAGACACACTGATTTTGTTTGGTTTTTGGGTTTCTAGCTGGATTTCAGTCTCTTCTTCATTCATACGCAAATTGTACCGCTATTTAGCTGGTTTAAAACAAAAAAGCCCAGCCAAATTGGCCGGGCCTCATCTTAAAATAGTCCATCATTTTAACTATTCAGCAGCTGCACAACGAAACTCTGACCGCTGCTTGGATCACTTTGACGCGCTTCAGCACGCGCTTGGAGAGTCTCTAGATTCATCATGGTCCAAGCCATGCTGCTAAAAAGCAACAGGACACATATCCACCGGGACCAGCGGGTGTATTTCAGAAACTGTTTCTTGCTCATCAGGCAACCATTCCTTGGGCCCAAGCAAATAAGCAAACTAAGAACAAGACCGCCAACATAATCCCAAAAAGACCCACCCTTGGCCCTTGTTGCTGTTTGTGTCTGTTGTGGGATCGTGTACGAGGTTTAATGTAATCATGTGTTTTTCTATCCATCACATCCTCCTAATGCACGTGCGCCAAATTCCAGTACATGTGGCAGTGTTCACCCGCCATGCTGGTGTGACAGCCAAAGGGGAAAATCACCTCACCCACCATCCAGCGATACCCAATGAACGCAACCATCCCCCAAAACAAGATGAGGAACAGCGCGATTGCAACATTTTCCCATTGGACTCGCTGGATCAACGATCTAAGGGTCACTGCTGCTTTTTCTTTTTCCAAAGTGGTTTCTTCAATAACCATGGTTTTCTCCTACCTCAAATCCACTTGAGGCTCTAATACCGTCAAATCACGTTGGCCGCTCCAGCTCAGTAGCTTTCCGGCCAACTCATAAATCCCCAGAAGCAGCACCCACATAAGGGCCAAGCCCGCAAACCAGAGGGCCCAGTTCTGCACAAACTCAATCTGGCTGAAAGAGCAATCCCCACCGCCAAAGCAGTGAATAAAGGGAAGGGGCCATCCTCGTGTGAGGTAGACTGGACCAATTTGCATGGCGGTCATGAGTGGGTTCGCCTCATTTAGACGAAACATCGAAATCATGCTCCCACCGATACTCAGCGTCATGATCCATGCCGCATGGGTTTGGACACGGCCGCGCCATGCCGCATGGGTTTGGACACGGTCGCGCCATATCCCTGCTTTCCAACTGTTTGTTTTTTGTTTTCTTTCTTTTCTCTGAATACTCATGAAAATTTCCTGTTGGCAGAAACTGCCTCTGTTTTGTTTGTGGCTTCCCCAATAACGATTAAAAAAATTGAACCCAGCATGGCCATCCCCACGATGCTGATCGCTGAGTCCATCCAAAACTGGGGAGGAAATAGGCGAATCAGGGAATCTGTCCATTCAAAGGTGTAGCTCCCAACCGGGAACAAAAGCTCATGGAAGGTGATAAAAAACCAGTCCCAGAAGCACCAGATAACACCCCCTACACTGCCCCCTAGCATCAAGCTCCACCAACCCGATTGAAGGGCGACCTTGCTGAGTAGATACGGCTGATACAGGGCGATCACAATCAGCCCCAACAGGGTCAGAACCATGAGACTGGTGCAGATATTGAGGGCTACATCAACAATCTCCTTTACATCCCGCATATGGGCCAGCTCCCGATCGTTGTAGAGACGCTCCTCCACATCTTCAGGTAGTGCAAGCGCCTCCAACAATTGAATCGCCTCTGCGGTCGGCTGATTGCCCCGTAGGTAACCCAGCGTCTCACCAGCCAGTATCAGCCGCTGTTCATGGCTCCATCCGTAGGCATCAGCTGGCAAGTGCTGGTAGGACCAGTAGGGTAAATCGATTAGATGGACCGTAGCAGTGATGGCACCAGCCCCAGCCAGTAGGGGGAAACACAACACGATCAGGAAATGAATTCCGCGCAGAAGGATCGGATCAAAATCATAGTGAAGCTTCATCAGGCTTGCGCTCCTGTTAGAAACAGTCTCTTTTGAGGGGACTGAATCAGCAAGATGCCGATCAAAATCATGCTCAACCACATAATCAAAGCCGGTAGCTTCTGCGCTCCGATCGGCCAAGTCAGAACGTTGAGGATCAGCTCAAGGTATGAACCAAATGACCCAAGGGGCGGTGACATCAAGCAACCCACCAGAATCCACGTGAGTAAGGCGATCATCTCAGGCAGCCGATTCTGCAGGTGGAAGCCCAATGTGTTCTGGATCGTCAGCCGTGCTCCCCAGTGCAGATGCGCCTGATCCTCTTGGGACACGGCCGGTGCAAACAGGAAAATCTGCTGGACAAAACTGGGGGTGATAAAGCAGCGATCGTTGACGAGGTACAGCCCCCGAATCTGTCCCAACTGATAACTGGTCACGCCGGCCAGCTCCGACACCCGGAATGGAAACCATCCCCCCTTTTTTTGACAGTGCATCACGACCTTCTGCGCCACATCAAACAAAAGTGCTGGTTCAATATGATCCGGCTCGATCGGAAACCGGTTTAAATCAAGCGGTAAATTCATCTTCATTGTTCTCTATTACTCCAAATAATTTTTGCCCCCGCCCTTCGGCGTAGCTGTACTTCAGCATGACGCGGTCTCCAGCTTTGAAGTCCCCCCGCGCAACATGCCCAAAAAATTTTCCATCCCCCGTTTGGGCAAACAGCCCATCCTCTCCCTTCCATATATGCAGGGTGGGAGAAACGCCCGGCAACACGTTTTGCTCAACACCGGATAAGGTGATCGGCCGATAATTGTTTTCAGGTGAAATCACCGTCGGCCGGGTTAGCGGTTGATCATTGGGCAAGTAGTGCAGCAGCTCTACTTCTTGCAGCGCCCTGTTCATCGCATTCCCCAAACCGGTCTGACGATTGGCGTAGGCTTGTACATGGGGCATCCCTTCAATCACCTGCAGCGGATCTTTCACCGCATAGCGCCACATCGATTTCCCACCCTTGCCAGACATCAGATCGTGCACCAGTGCCGCACGCAGGATCTTGCCCTGCTCTGTCGAGTCAAAGTGATTGAGCTTCTCCCAAACCGCCCACTTCGCTTTATCAAAATCTTGGGGAGTAAATTCAATCCCGTTGATTTCGCGTCGTGAAAGCTTGACCCCTTTAATCTGCTCCGCACTGACGGTATCTGCACGATCGCCAAACTTCGCCCGCTTCAGCTCCTGAATCCGTTCCTGCTTAATTGACTTTAGAACTTTCCCAAAGGTCCGATTCAAGTCTCCACCCAGATCGAGATACCTTTGGCCGTTGGGTTGTTCAAATACGCTGTCATACAGTTCATTTGGCGCATGGGCCCCGCTCACCATTTCCCGCTTCAACTTGTGCAAGGCATCAATCTCCTGCCGCATCGCACCGGTCAGCTGATCAACAAAGTGGGTCCCATCGGTATAGCGCACACTCAGATCTAGTGCATTGCGCTCATCCCGGCTGAGCTCTGGATCAAAGATAAGCCGATCGGCCAAGTAGCGGGGAATAGGTACACCAGATGTAGCCATTCTTTCTGACAGCTGATACGAATAGTTTTTGACCGCTGTTAGGTCCCCACCGTTTTTGTTCATGGCATCGATGACATCTTCCGTAGAGGCAGGCAGGTCATCAGGCAATTCTCCATGAGCACTGCGATACACGATGCTTGGATTGATGTAAAGACCCAAGGCACCAGCATTCGCCGCCCCCCGCTTGGCGGCCGCGCGCATATCTTTCATATCAAAGCCGACCACTTTTTCCCCACCGGTTGGCTCGCTCACCAGTCCCTGATAGGTACGGTTCGCATGATCGACCCGCGTTGGCAAATAATCGCTGTTCGCCTCGACACCGTAAATCACCTCTCCATTCGCTTTTCTCCATTTAGGTAGATCACTGTTGGCCGTTGTCCGCAGAACCATGTACTCTCCATCTTCATTTGGACTGCGCCATGCTAAGACTTTAAATTCACCCCGTGCCCCTGCGGCTTGATCCATGAAGGGAATCATCCAAAGGGCATCGTCATTGTCAGCTCCGCCCCAAATGTCTCGCAATCCCATGGTTGGGGAATCCTGCAGCTGAAGCCAATCCTCTGAATTGACCCATGCGGTTCCTCGTTCAAGGTCCATATGCACCTGCCCCCGTGGGATCGCCATTGTGATTCCCGCCGCGGCCGCCACCACATCCGGCATCACGTACAAGCGCGCACCCGGCACCGGCAGGCTCAGTCTTCGGTTCTTGTGCTGCTGGCTCCGCTCAAACTCCATTGACTCAATCTTTTGATCTATCACCCGTGAGATGTGGGTCTCGTACTGGCGAATATCTCCGCCGGCGGCCGCAAACTCTTTATTCGGGGACTGTGCAATCTGCTCTGGGGTGCTAAATTCATCTAGATGTAGCGTTGGGTCTTCTCCTGCTAATACCGCTTGCTCAAACTTGCTCCGCTCATCCCGCATGAAATCTGCATACTGCTTTGGAGACAGAAAAGCTTGATCCGACTGCGCAGTGGGCCCCAAGTTAACAGCAGATTGGATATCCATCTTCATGCTCCCTTTCCCGTGCACGAAGTTGATCCCTACCCAAGCCACATCTGAATCTGTGAGTTTGACTTCTCCCTTAATATCTTCAGGAACTAGAAAGTCGATCTCTTTCCCATCTGAACCTAGCAACGGACCATCGGCCACAATCGCATGCCCTTTTTCCTGCCCCAGCTCTGTCATGATGGTGAACTCAATCCGACCGGCATGGGCCATTTCGTCCGCTATCTTTTTCTGCTGAATTGGGGAGAGTTCTGGGCGCAGTACAAATTTGTCGAGCATCTCCCGGCTGATCACCCCAGCGCCATCAAACACATTGCGCAGTCTGTCATCCTGAATTCGCTCAATCCGCACTTCAGAACGATCAAAGCGCTGCTCCACAACATATGAGCGCATCAC